>JBILGQ010000058.1:0-6497 GCA_044350955.1 Candidatus Marinamargulisbacteria bacterium
AAAAAAAGCGAAAAGCGATAGAGATAACAATAACGATAACGATAAAACAGCAGAACTTATGAGGAAAGTTAAAGCATTAGCTGAAGAATCTAAAGCAATGATCGAACGATTTAAGTCTTACAGCATAAGTCCAAAAAAGCCGACAGAAAACGAAACGGAGGCAGCGACCGAGTCCGCTATAAAAAATGAACTTAAAGAAATAAAACCCTTTGACATTGATGCAGATCCCGAAGAAGACCCATTTGCAGGATTTGATGATGAGAGCTTATTCAGAGCAAAAACCCCCGAACCTAAGAACGCAAGCGACCTGACCGAGCAAGAAATCGAAGACCAAATATTAATGGCAGTACTAGCAGAAAGTGCCAGAGAGCAAGATGAACAGCCTAAAAAACCTGATATTGAATTAGAAAACGCTTAGTCTGCCCTTTGACACAATTTATCTTACACTACCATGATGACGCACCCTCTCTCGCCCTTTGGGCACTCTCTCCCACATTGGGAGAGAGAGAATATGCATGATTTTTTATCATTTTTTTATGTCTATGGATTCTATGATAAAAATCAAGTCCAAAGAAAAGAGTAACAAAAGTTCCCTTCGACTCCGCTCAGGGAACAAAAAATAGAAACTTCTTTCAAACAGTGCCAATTTTTGAACCGAGATGACGCTGATTATGCTTGCGAGGTGCCGGGGCAAAGGTACCACCCGAAAATCCACCTCAAAATTGTCATTCCTTTGTCTAAATTGGGATTTTAGGATTTTAGGATTTTTATGATTGCCCGGTACGCACAACCCACAACCTGTCCGTTGTTTGCCCTAAAAAAAATCAAAATCCCCGCCCTTCGGGCACCCCCTTTAATAAAGTGGGTTAGAACACTTTTATTCATCTAAATTCCTCTGCGTCATTGCGAGAAGCAAAGCGACGCGGCAATCCATCGTTAAATAGTACCCTCCAATGCTTGCGAGGTGCCAGGGCAAAGGTGCCACCAGAAAATCCACCTCTTTGTCTGAACCATAATGCCGCACTCTCTCCCACATTGGGAGAGAGTGAATTAGATACACGTATAAAATCATTGTCTTCCATTTAATCAGCGTCATCACAGTTCAAAAATCGTTATTCTGCGCAAAGTCGCAGAATCCAGTAATTTTGAGTGACACTTTGTCTGAATTGGGATGTATGGGATTTTAGGATTTTTATGATTAAACAATTACGCATTAATCCTGTAAATCATAATAATCTTATAAATCATGGTTCAGACAAAAATTCGTAGTTTTTAGATAAATCAGGCTCATCAAGGTTCAAAAATCGTCATTCTGCGCAAAGTCGCAGAATCCAGTAATTTTGAGTGACACCTTGTCTGAATTGGGATGTATGGGATTTTTGGATTTTAGGTTTGATTTTATCATAGAATCTGAGGCTAAAGTACCACACGAGAATTAAACCAAAATCCCTCTCGGTCTTTCTTCAAAAAGGGAAAGGTCATATTAAGCACAGAAATACAGTGTTACGCCACAAAAAATCGTAGTTTTTAGATAAATCAGGCTCATCAAGGTTCAGACTAGGGGGTTTTTTTTCTTAGATCAAATAATCACGCGTAGACACTGTAGCGACAGGTCGTGACCTGTCCGTTGTTATTTTGTTTTTATATTCTTTTTTTTATCGATTTTTTATGTCTATGGAACCTAGCCTCTGACACCATCGACCTCATAAAAACCAACAACAAAATACATCGAAATTATTTAATTAAACCCTATAAAATATAAATAAATTTATCAAACTTACTAATTAGTAATAAATCAGTCAAATGCCCTATTGACAGCACCAAAAAAGAAGCTAAAATTTAACTTTAAATCCTTTTTATTGTGTTTAATTGTGTTTAATTGTCGTAATTATTTATCTGTGTGGTTTTAACACTGTTTTAACCGGTTCGTTTTATTAGTTTTAAATAATTATTTTTTAAGGAGATTTTTTATGTCAGCAAGTACTGCAATAGGATTATCAAGACCAAACTCTGCTGCAACAGTAGCTGCCAGGGCTGTTCTAAACGCCACAACCAACCAAACCCCTCCAAGACCTCAATCGCCGCCTCAAAAGCCAGCTATTGAAAGCAAAGGTAATTATGGTACTTCTGGTACTACAGAATCTAAAAAAGCAGATTTAATTCCAAATTTTGAAGGCCCTCTAGGAAATATTTATAAATACGCAGCACCACTTTTAGCACAATCTACAAATCTTTATTGGCAAATAAAAAATGCTCTCGAGTGCAAAACCCCAGGTCTTCCAAAACCGACACCAAGCCAAATTAGCCAATATGAAGAAAATATAAAGAATTTAATATTAAGAAGTTCAACAATACTTGAAAAAACATTTAATCTAAAAACTCAAGCAAGAATAGATCAACCAGATATATCTGCTACAGAAAAAAGAAAATTATTCGATGCATTATATAAGCTTTTAATTGATGACAAAAATTTAATAGATAAATTAAGAACTTATTTAAGAACACCCATAATCACCCCACCCGCCCCCACAACCACGCAACGCTCTGAATCATCATCAGATTCATCAGAAGACGAAAAAACCCCACCAAATACGCCGGCAAGGCCAACAGCAAAACCTACCCCCACAAACGGGATCGGAGGTGACGCTAGCTCTGCAGATATTGAGTTTTCAGCAAGCGATATCGCTCTTCTAAGAAAAATTACAAATGGCGGCACTTTAAAATCTTTGTCCAAAACTTATATTGGGGATATGGATCCGAATGAAAATATGGAAAAACATGCAAATAAAATGGTGCGCATATCTGATTGCATGAAGTTATTTTCAAAAAATAAAACTACAAAGAATGCTCTATTATTAGCTGAAGAATTTAATGAAATACTTGATATATATAGAAGATTCTTTTCATATTATGATTATTCTAGTCAATTAAATAAAGAAGATAAAGAATATATTTCTGATAAAATAGAACATCTTACAGAAGACCTAAACATAGGAAGAGACATTTTAGATATAACCGGAAGATTGCTGCCAAAAGAAAATCAACTAAAATTAACTGAAGAAATTGATGAGTTTAAGCGTGTAGTAAAGGAAGTTAATTCACGTGTTTCTTTTAAATAAAACTGATATTTAAACATTCAATTACTTTCTTGAACTGCTTTACTCATTAAACTTTTAAGTATTCTACTCGCATTATTATGGGCTAATATAGTAGTATTGTTTTTTCCCGAAAGAATTTTAAAATCTTGAAAAAGATTAAAGTCATCTTTTTGTACTTCATTTAATTCTTTAAGTAACTTTGTGAGTAAATCCAAGCTTTCTTTAGATTCATCTTGTTTTTTTACTATATCATTATGTTTATCTAAAATATCACCTGTTCTTTGGTGGCTATTTTGTTCTTTTAGATACTTTGAAAATAGTTCAGTAAAAACAATTTTTAAACTTAATCCCCCTAAATACATATTGGTTACCCGATCTACAAATTCTGGTTCGAACATACTCAATGCCTCTTGCCCCATTTTAGTTTTAAAAAACTTTTGCATCTCTATTTTAAATTCTTTATCTTCCTTAAGATCAAGATTTATTTCTTCATCTGTAAGCGAAGCTAGTTTAGCGCATTTGTTTCTTTCGGCCTCAGCATCTTCTATTTCTTTTAATAACTTTTCTAAAACTTTTGCTTGCTCAGATGTTATATAAACACTTTTTACGATTTCGGCTTTCAGTTGTAAAACCTCAACCCTTGCTTCTTTAAGAATTTTATTATTGGCTTTATATTTTAAATTAATTTCAGTTTTGTCTATATTACTTGCATTATTAGCTTTACCAACTTCATCAGTATTTGTAGCAGCGTACAAATTTGTTTTTGAAGGGGCCATCATCTTAGTCAATTCATCTTTACTACCTACTGTTGTCTTATAAGCTTCCATAGTATTTTGTATTTCCTTGCTTTCTTTTTGTGACACCTCTCCATTTTCTTTTGCTTTATCCAGTAATTCTTTCATTTCTGCTTTTAACTTCGTGTCAACTCCTCCCCCAACTCCTGCCTGAGAAGATTCTTCAACCACAGATTCAACAATAGCCATTGGTAAATCACCTGCGTTTGCTGGGCTGCTTTTTGATGGGGCTTGTTCTGTTGCTTGGGTGAGCTTATTATTTTCTTCAATTTGAGTCTCTTTTAGATTTTGGATCTCATCATTAGCTAATACTTTTAATATGTCAGTATCATTAAAACCTCGTTTAGATTGATCAGCATCTATATCAAGATCACCCTTTTCTTCCAAGTCTTCCAATCCCATCCCATTTGAGATATTTCCAAAATAGTCGTTAATATCAAGTTCCTCGATATCAGGTAAATCTGATAAGTTAGCCATTTGAAAGTCCAATAAACTATTTACTGAGTCTACTTCTTTACTTTCTATCGGATTAGTCTCCTGAACCACCCCCCCAACCACAGGCGCAGCACCACCCACACTTTCACTCTCAGGCTTATCAACAATACGATGTATCCTCAAGCGCATAAATAGCCATTGATCAACCTTCGGGCTTTTAGCACCTGACTCACTACTTGCTTCATCACGTACTTCTAATGTTAGGTTATTATTTAACTCCAAAATCATTGCGCCTTTAATATTATCTTTGCTCGTTTTTACAGAACTTTTTTCAGAACTCTCCTCAGAATCTTCTGGTGAGGAAATCAGGTCGTTTATATGTTCTTCTAACTTTTCTTTAACTTTATCTCTATTTCCTTTTACTTGATTTTTCCCAGCTCTTACTATTTCAACTGCAAGATCTTGTAAAGCTTGAATCTGATTTTTAACCTCCATTTCTGATTGTGATTTTGAAGCGCCTTTAAAATAACTATCCAAATCACTTTGAGCTGTGACTTCTTTATTCTCATCCTTACAAATATCACCAATCAATTTATTAATCATTCGAAGATCGGCTGTAAAATCCACTTCGTTATACCGGCCTTCAGCTATTCGGTCTTTTACATTGTTTATAAATTTTCTTTGACTATTTACAGCATTTTTTCTTGCCGCTTCAGTGAGACTACCTGGCTGAATCGTGCCTCCAGCTTTACCTGTTGTTGTTAATGATTTATTCCTTATACTAGACATTCGCCCCGCCCCCAGGTTTTTTTAACTTTAATTTATTTATTAAATTTTCAATTTTATTTTGTTCTTAGGGTTTTTGCTTTCCCTTGATTTTGCGTTTTTAAACAAAATAACTTGTTCCTCTTTCATTTTTTTACAACCCTATTTTTTATTTATCAGTAAATAACGAATTATTTATACTGAAAGCCTTTATCCCAGGTCATTTTTCTTTACGTAATTAATTAACAGGTTATTGTATTTATTTTTTGTGGTTTATTTTTTTCTTTGATTTTTATAATTGTATTCGCGGTTATTGGGGTGCTTCACCCCCAAACCTCAGAGTTCATTTCTTTTACTTCCAAAAAACACAAACAAAGAACCCTTCGACTATGCTGAGGAGACTTCATTTAACGATGGATTGCCACGTCGCTTTGCTTCTCGCAATGACGCATACTAGTTTCGATGAACACAAGACTCCTAACCCACTTTATTAAATGGAGTGGCCACAGGCCGGGGATTTTGACTTTTTTGGGCCAAGAACGGTCAGGTCGCGACCTGACCGTTCCAGGCAATTATTTTGTGCTTTTGCGCTTAAAATTTACATCTCCATTTATTGAAGAGAGCCCAAAAGAGATTTTCTATACTTTTCCTCCGGCACCTTGCGCGCATTTATCGTTTTTGGTGCATTATTTTATCTATTGTTGATTTTTATTGCTTGTTTGCTGTGGTTGGGGTGCTAGAATAGATAACATGACCACTGGTATTAAAATTTATGAAAGTGATGACGGCCAAGTGCAACTGGATATCAAGCTGGAGCAAGAAACCTTATGGCTCACTCAGGCACAGATAGCAGCGCTGTTTCAGGTAAAACCACAAAACATCACAATGCATCTAAAAAATATTTTTCATGACAACGAACTACAGAAGGAGGCAACTTGTAAGGATTTTTTACACGTTCGAATAGAGGGTCATAGAGAGGTTCAACGAAAAAGAAAGTTTTACAATCTTGATGCTATTATCTCGGTGGGTTATCGCGTTAATTCAGCTCGTGCTACCCAATTCCGTATTTGGGCCACCCGCACTCTAAAACAACATTTAGTAGAAGGATATACCCTCAATCAACGTCGCCTACAAGAACGTGGCATAGAATTTGATCATGTCGTTCGATTATTGTCGCAGACCCTCACTAAGCAGCAGTTGGTGAATACCGAGGGTGCGGCAGTGCTTGCCGTGATCAGCGATTATGCGCGCAGCTGGAGCTTGTTGCAAGGATATGATGAGCAAAATTTGGGGCCGCTGCCGGATAAACAATCAGGAATGCAAGCCTTGCATTTAGACGATGCATTGACTGCTATCGCTGAACTGAAAAAAAACCTGAAAGCCAAGGGAGAGGCTACTGATCTAT
>JBILGQ010000059.1:0-6397 GCA_044350955.1 Candidatus Marinamargulisbacteria bacterium
TATTATTTTCGAGCGATGGTTTCGCAAGAGAACAATCGTAAGCAAAATACGGCTTCAAGAGTTCTATCGATTGTTAAATTAGAAGAAGGGTATTCAAAAAATTTAAATTCGTTAAAATGGGTTAATACACAAGAAGGACGTTTGTTGATTCCTATTAATATGGCTATGGATAATGTGGTTAAAGACTATAATAAGTAGTTTATTAGTAGGTTCCTTAATATTTCCAACTTTTGCTGTTGAGAAAATCCCGCAAGCATTTAAAGATACATCTATTATAGAGAAGTTGTCTAAACCGATTCGGTCAGATGTAAGTCTAACTGAGGCTAACGGTAAAACAATTTTATTCACAGATATTTTAGGTGAAAAACCGATTTTAGTTAATTTTGTGTATTATAGCTGCCCACGTTTATGTCATATGGTTACTACTGAAATGACAGAATCATTAAAATTGCTTCCAAAGAAATATTTAGAAAATTTACGTATAGTTACTATAAGCTTTGATCATCGAGATACTAAGGAATCTGCCACTAATTTTAAAGAGCGATATAAATCGTCTTTAGAAAAGGAATTAGGATATTCTGTAGATTGGCAGTTTTATATTGGTGATTCTGAACAGGTTAAACGCTTAGCAGATAGTGTTGGGTTTAGATATTATTTTAATGAAACAAGTAATCAGTACTCGCATTCATCGGCTTTAATTTTATTAACTCCCAAGGGTTTAGTATCTCGTTATTTATACGGGATTGAATATAAAGTTAATGATTTAAAATTGTCAATTATCGAAGCCAATAAAAATAAGTCGCTATCGTCTGTCGATTCTGTGCTGCTTTTTTGTTACGATTATGATCCCTTAGAAAACACCTATATTGTTCAATCAATGAAGCTTATGAAAATAGCTGGTGCTATCACTGTTTTTATAATACTATTTTTTGTATTATTTTTAAAATCTAAAGAAAAGAAGGATAATTGATATGAGCGATAAGGTCGAAAGTTTAATTTCAAACGGTAGTTTTTGGTTGCCAGGTTCGTATTCCACTGTGTCAGATAGTGTGGATTATTTATTTAATGGCATTTATTGGATGTCTTTAATTGGTACTTTGGCTATTGTAGGGATTGTTTTATATTTTACAGTTAAATATTTAAGAAGTCCTAATAATCAAATTGCTAAAAAACAAGTTAAAGATAATCATGTTTTAGAGTTTGCTTGGACAATTATTCCGTTTTTTATTCTTATGTTTATTTTTTATAAAGGTTTTGATGGCTATTTAAATTTGGTTGTTGCGCCTGAAAACACGATAGAAATGCGCGCCACTGCAAAAAAATGGGTGTGGGTTTTTGAAAATCCAACTAACGGTGTGAAGACTATTAACGAGTTGGTTGTACCAAAAGGTGTTCCTGTGAAGCTTGTGATGTCTTCTGAGGACGTTTTGCATAGCTTTTATGTGCCAAATTTTAGAGTTAAAAAAGATGTATTACCTAACAAGTATACAAATATCTGGTTTGAAGCGACTAAAGCGGGCGTTTTTCAAATTTTTTGTACTGAATTTTGCGGCGACGGACATTCGGATATGTTAGCGACACTAACCGTATTAGAGCCAGAAGACTATGAAAAATGGTTATCGAAAGCAGGGTCTACTGATGATGTTCCTTTATTGGAATTGGGTGAAAAATTGTATGAGTCAAAAGGTTGCAATGCGTGTCACTCGATAGATGGATCGGCTAAAGTAGGGCCTTCCTGGTTTGCTTTGTATGCAAAGCCACGTGATGTAGCAAGTGGTAAATCGGTGACGGCTGATGATAATTATATTCGTGAATCGATTGTAAATCCTGGTAAAGAAGTGGTGAAAGGGTATCAAAACGTAATGCCTTCTTATAGTGGATTATTAACGGATAGAGAAATTAACGCAATTATAGAGTATATAAAAACATTAAAATAGGAAGGTGAACAGATGACTGAAGTGCTAAAAAATTATTTGAATCAGAAAAAAGGTTTGTTGTCTTGGATATTTACAGTTGATCATAAACGTATTGGATTGATGTATTTAGTGTTTGTATTAACATCTTTTTTTCTTGGAGGGGTTTTTGCTTTAATGCTTCGTTTTGAGCTTTTAACACCTGATACTTTGTATTTAACATCGAATCAGTACAATAAAATATTTACTTTGCATGGTGCTGTGATGGTATTTTTGTTTATTATTCCTTCTATACCAGCTGCTTTTGGTAACTTTATTTTACCAATTCAGTTAGGAGCTATAGATGTGGCATTTCCGCGGTTAAATTTAGCTAGTTTATGGATTTATGTTTTTGGTGCTATTTTTTGTTTTTATTCGATTTTTACAGGATCGGTTGATACTGGATGGACCTTTTATACGCCTTATTCTACTACGACTGATAGTTCAGTTATCCCCATGGTGTTAGGAGCCTTTATTTTAGGCTTTTCATCGATTTTAACTGGTATAAACTTTATTGTGACTGTGCATAAAATGAGAGCTCCTGGGATGACTTGGTTTAAATTGCCTCTTTTTGTTTGGACTTTATATGCTACAGCAATTATTCAGGTATTAGCTACTCCAGTTTTAGGTATTACACTTTTGTTGTTGATACTTGAAAGAACAATGGGAATTGGTATTTTTGATGCCTCACTTGGTGGTGATCCTGTATTGTTTCAACATTATTTTTGGTTTTATAGTCATCCGGCTGTATATATTATGATTCTGCCTGCGATGGGTGTTATTTCAGAGATTGTAGCTACTTTTTGTAAACGAGAGATCTTTGGCTATAAAGCGATGGCATATTCTGGATTATCGATTGCGATTATTTCGTTTCTTGTGTGGGGGCATCATCTTTTTTTAAGTGGTCAATCGCATTTTGTAACGATGTTGTTTTCGCTATTAACGTTCTTAGTAGCCATACCTTCAGGTATAAAGGTATTTAACTGGATTGCAACTATGTATAAGGGAAGTATAGATTTTAAAGCGCCATTTGTGTATTTTTTGAATTTTGTTTTTTTATTTACAGTGGGAGGATTTACAGGCGTTGTTTTAGGAACTTTGTCTATAGATGTTCATTTGCATGATACTTATTTTGTTGTTTCACATTTTCATTACGTCATGATGGGCGGAACTGTAATGGCCTTTTTAGGAGGGATGCATTATTGGTGGCCTAAAATCACCGGTAAAATGTATAACGAAAATTTAGCTCGAATTTCAGCATTTTTAGTTTTCGTTGGCTTTAATGTGACATTTTTTTCACAGTTTATTTTGGGCGCCAAAGGCATGCCAAGACGTTATCATAATTATTTAGAAGAATTTCAGCCTTTACATGTTACCTCTACAGTGGGTAGTTGGATATTAGCACTGGGCTTCTTTTTAGCTCTTGGGTATTTTATTCATTCGTTAGCTAGAGGTAAAAAGGCTCCTGATAATCCATGGGGAAGTGTTGCTTTAGAATGGCAAACGACATCGCCTCCTCCTACAGAAAATTTTCATCATAAACCAAATATAGATAAAACGCCTTATGGGTATGGAAGCGAGCAATAATATGTCTGATAATAAACAAATTGACTATACAAAAGATGGGTTTATTAAACATCATGTAGGCCATCATTTTGATACTGCTGAACAAGAGTTTGCATCAGCTAAGTTAGGTATGTGGTTGTTTTTAGGTCAAGAAATCTTATTTTTCTCGGCTTTATTTGTTACTTATGCCGTATATAGGTTTATGAACCCTGAAATGTTTCTTGAAGCTCAGCATCATTTATCTTGGAAGATGGGAGCTTTGAATACGCTTGTTTTGATTTTTAGTAGTTATACTATGGCTATGTCGATACGTAGCGCTCAATTAAGTAGAAAAAAACACACGTTTTGGTATTTATTTGTTACTTTTTTGTGTGCAGCTGCATTTATGGTTGTAAAGTTTTTTGAATATCAAGCAAAAATTGAACATGGATATGTACCTTCTTTTTGGTTCACTGGTGAAAGTGCCCATGCTACTTTACCGATATTTTTTGGTATTTATTTTACTTTGACCGGATTACATGGTCTGCATATTTTAGTAGGGATGGGGTTGTTGATTTGGTTGATGATAAAAACCCTTAAAGGGTATTATTATGAAGACTATTATACACCAATAGAGATGGTCGGTCTTTATTGGCATATTGTTGATATCATTTGGATATTTTTATTTCCATTATTATATTTAATAGGGTAGGTTATTATGTCGCACTTTATTGTTCCAAAAAAATATTATGTTTTAACTCTTATTGCCTTAATTGTGTTGACTGTTATAACAGTTTTAGTGGCTCAGTTTGATTTTGGGCGTTTGAATATTGTTATTGCTATGGGCGTTGCGTTAATTAAAGTTTTGTTTGTACTTAGTTATTTTATGGGTCTTAAATGGGACGATCCTTTTAATCGTGTCATTGTGTTTGGGTCTGTTTCTTTTGTGGCTTTATTTATAGCAGTTGTTTTGTTAGATGCAGCAACACGTTCGGATATCTATAAAAATGAGGCAGAGTATATACATATTGAAAGCCCTGTAAAAGCTTCAGGTAGTCAGAAATCGCATCATTAATGAAAGATTTTCTTGATTTAATCAAAGTCAGAATTTTAGTTTCGGCTTTGTTTACTGTTGTTTTGGGCTATGTAGTTGGCTTGCCAGATATATTTTTATTTTCTTGGACTCAGATTTTTTATTTATGTCTATCGTGTTCCTTCATATTTTCAGCATCGGCTGCATTGAATCATGTATTAGAAGTAGATGTAGACGCGTTGATGACTCGTACTGAAAACAGGCCTTTAGTTCAAAGAAGAATAAAAGTCGGGGTTGTTGTGTTTTTATCGGTCCTTTCGATTTTTTTAGGCGTTTTAATTCAGGCGTACCAATTTAATTATTTATTGGTACTTAATTCGGTACTTATTTTCATTTTGTATGTGTTAGTTTATACACCTTTAAAACGATTAAGTTCGTGGAATACAATTATTGGCGCCTTTCCAGGAGCCATGCCATTTTTTTGTGGGTTATTTGTTTATCAACACACTTTGAATGAGTTTTCTTTGATTCTTTTTGCTATTTTTTATCTTTGGCAGTTGCCACATTTTTATGCGATTTCTTGGATTAATCGTGATTCTTATGAAAAAGCTGGTTTAAAAATGCTAAGTGTAGGAGATGTTAGCGGAGATAAAACCTATAGATATTTACTTGTTAGTACACTAGTATTTGTTGCTGTTACTTTATTACCCTTTTTGCTGCAGTATTTGTCTTGGGTTTATTTTGTTTTTGTATTGCTTCTAGGGATTTATCTATGTCGTGTTGTTATTGCTTTTTCTTCAGATAAAAGTAACGCTACTGCAAAAAAAATATTGATGGCTACAATATTTTATCCTCCGGTATTATTAATCGTCATTATTTTTGATATTATAATACGAATATGTTAGAAAAAGTAATTTTAGCGTCTACACAAGGTTTTTGCGCCGGAGTTGCTTCAGCAATTGAAGTGGTTGATCAAGCTTTAGAGAAATATGGAAGCCCATTATATGTTCGCCACGAAATTGTGCATAACACATCGGTAATTGAAGAGTTTGAAAAAAAAGGTGTTGTTTTTATTGAAGAGCTTAATGATGTTCCTGAAAATCAAACAGTTATTTTCTCAGCTCATGGCACAGCCCCTGGTGAATACACTAAGGCTAAAGACAGAGGATTAAAAGTAATCGACGCAACCTGCCCTTTGGTGAGTAAAATACATAGGGAAGCTGTTCGTTTTTCGCAAAGAAATGTTCAGACTGTCTTGATAGGGCATCATGGCCATCAGGAGTTGATTGGTACCTCTGGTTATGTAGATCAAAGTTTATTAAGCATTGTTGAAGATGAATCAGATATAGACGCTTTAAATTTAGATCCTACTAAACCAATTGGGTACTTAACTCAAACAACATTATCGGTTGATGATACAATGCATTTGATAGCAAAATTACGAGCAAAGTATCCGACAGTTTTAGGTCCTCCAAAAGCCGATATTTGTTATGCAACTCAAAACAGACAAAATTCTGTAAAAGAAATTGCTGAAGTTTGTGATGTTATTATTGTATGTGGTTCACCAACAAGTTCAAACAGTAATCGTTTAAAAGAAACCTCAATACAGTTGGGTGTAGAATCTTATATCATTGACACTGTAGCAGAGCTGAACCCAAGCTGGTTAGACGGAAAGCGATGCTTGGGTATTACATCAGGAGCGTCTGTTCCTAAATATATTGTTGATGAATTATTGCATGAGATATTGAGAATTCACCCTAAAGCAGCCGTTCATCAAGACGAAACAATAGAATACGGAATTAAATTTCCACTTCCTAACGTTTAGATTCATTTAGATATCTAAAATATACGCTATTAAATTTTTATA
>JBILGQ010000060.1:0-6384 GCA_044350955.1 Candidatus Marinamargulisbacteria bacterium
TTTAACTTTAAATCCATTTTATTGTGTTTAATTGTGTTTAATTGTCGTAATTATTTATCTGCGTGGTTTTAACACTGTTTTAACCGGTTCGTTTTATTAATTTTAAATAATTATTTTTTAAGGAGATTTTTTATGTCAATAGGTACAGTACCAGGAATATCAAGACAAACAACAATTACAGGAAAACCAAAGCCACCTTCTCCTTTACAACAAGCCGGTGCAGCTGCTGTAGCTAATACTTCTAGATGTAATCCTTTGCATCATGGTTTAGAAAGTAAAGGGGAAACTAGCGGAACAAGACAATCTGCATCCAATGCTAATGAAGTAATTGATCAAAATATGGAAGATCTAATTTCAAAAACTTGTAAAAATCTTCAAACTTTTAAAGAAACACTTACCAAATTATTACGAATGAAAACACAACAACCTATATCGAATCATGAAAAAATTGATGCTGCAATTAAAAAAACCGAACAAGCTTCAAAAAATGTAATAACGGCCCTATATGAAACTGAAAGTATGCGATACTTTAAAACGAATTTTCCAGAACAATTTCTTAATGCAAATAGCAAAATCAAAGGTAGCGTGTTACCTAATGTAGATATATTTGTAGACCAATTAGCTGAAAAAATACGTATATTAACACCTGAATCAAAAATAGCCTCCCCAATCAGACCAGAACGAAGCGATTCAGAAAGTTCTGAAGAGGGCGTAAAGATGGGGTCAACAGCAAAACCTACCCCCACAAATGGGATCGGAGGTGGCACTAGCTCTGCAGATATTGAGTTTTCAGCAAGCGATATCGCTCTTCTAAGAAAAATTACAAATGGCGGCACTTTAAAATCTTTGTCCAAAACTTATATTGGGGATATGGATCCGGTTGAGAATATAAAAACGCTTAAAAGATTTCTAGATCAAGCCGTTGAATTCATGGGAAAAATAGATAGCACCAAACCGTCTAAGAACTATGAACTATCAGTAAATGTAGCTTATAATTTTAGCCAAGCTTTGGATACAGATAGACGTTTTTTTTCTTATTTTGATTATAGTCAACCGTTTAGTGAAGATAGTAAATTTTTTATTAAAACCCGATTAGAAATGCTTGATAAAGATATTAATATGATTAAATCATTTTTAGATAGCGAGTTAAATTCTCTTCCAAAAGCAAATATAAACATGTTAATTAGGGATGTTAAAGAACTCGAAAATGTAGCATACGAAGTAAAAGAACGAGTTTTTAAAATCCCAAGTTGACAAGCCCTTACTTAAGGGTACTGCTTATAAACTTTATAAGCAATTCACTCGCTACTTTATAAGTAGTACTGTCATTACTTTTTTCTGAAAGTTTCTTTAAATCTTGAAAGAATTTTAATTCATCTTTTTGCGTAGCCTCTGATATTTTTAGTGCTTCTCTGATTAAATCTCTAACTTCTTTATCTTCGTCTTGCTTTTTTTCCATTTTAATTTTTTCATCTAAATCTTCAACGATTCTTGATCTATCTTTATCTTTTAAATATTTCGAAAATAATTCAGTAAAAACAAACTCTGTACTTAATCCACCTAAATACATATTAGTGATTTTATCTGCAAATTCAGGTTCAAACATACTTAATGCTTTTTGACCAATATCACTTTTAAAAAATAATTTTAAAACATTATCAAAATTTTGGTCCTTCTCTTTATCTTTTTCGATCTGTTCCTGCGAAACACCCGCCTCTTTAGCTGATTTATTCCGCAAAATTTTTAACTCTTCCATTTCTTTTAATTCCTTTTGTAACTCTAATACACCTTCAGCGCTAATTCTTCCTGTATCATGAAATTTTTTGATGATTCTTTTAACATTCTTTTCTTTATTCTCAATATTTTTTTTACTTTCATCATAGATTTCATAAGCACTTGGTATGTTTAAATTACTAACATCATTAGCTTTACCAACTTCATCAGTATTTGTAGCAGCGTACAAATTTGTTTTAGAAGGGGCCATCATCTTAGTCAATTCATCTTTACTACCTACAGTTGTCTTATAAGCTTCCATAGTATTTTGTATTTCCTTGCTTTCTTTTTGTGACACCTCTCCATTTTCTTTTGCTTTATCCAGTAATTCTTTCATTTCTGCTTTTAACTTCGTGTCAACTCCTCCCCCAACACCCACCTGAGAAGAATATTCAACACCAGATTCAACAATTGCCGTTGGTAATTCACTTGCGTTTGCTGGGCTGCTTTTTGATGGGGCTTGGGTGAGGGTTTTACTGGATTCAATTTGAGATTGCTTTTTAGTTTCTGCATCTAAATTTATAACAAAAGCACCGTTTTCTTCTTGAGGTTCAACCGGTCTATTTGCAGCTTTATTTTCGTCAATATCATCTAATAATAAGGCGTCTTCATCTGCATTTGTTGAGGCAGCACTGTTTGAAAAACCATACCCACTTACTAAAGAATCTGGTTTATTTGCAGGATTATTTTCGTCAACATCATCTAATAATGAAGCGTCCTCATCTGTGTTTATGGAGGCAGCATTATTTGAAAAGCTATATTTATTTTCTTCCCCGGCTCCACCAGTTGAATTTGGTCCAGCAGCAACGGCATTACCAGTTGACACAGTAATAGCAACTCCTTTATCCATGACACTAATAAATTTAATACTATTACGTATTATCGCCCACTGGTCTATTTCTTTGCTTTTTGGTTTATATACATCATATTCCTGCTCTAAAATTTTTTGTTCAATACTTTCTTCTGATTTTTTTAAAATTTCTTCTATCAATTTTGTTTTAATTTTAAGAGCCGTATTTTTTTCTGGTCTTTCGGTCTCTGTATCCAAATCAGGTTCTTTATCTAATTCAAAGGCATTATCTAGAAGAATCTTTATACTCTTTTTAAGTTCTTTATTTACATTTTTTTGCTTATCTATAAAGTTATCTACCATCGTTTTGGCCAAATCGCTTAAATCACTTACATGCTTATTATTTATCCCATCTTGCTTCTCTTTATTCGCCACTTCAGGGGTTTTGGGAAATAATTCGTTGATAAAACTATTCAGAATTTTTAAGACATCAGATAAATCCGTACTGCTGTTTATTTGGGCCTTACTCGGTGATTTAGCTTCATTTATAAATGCTTCTATCCGTTGTTCTATCGAGGAAGTTACTTGTTGTGTTTGGTTGTCAGCTGTTAAGGGAGCTTCCCTTGTTTGTCTTCTTTGTATTGTTTGACTATTGTTCCTCGTAATATTCGACATTCGCCCCGCCCCCACTGTCATTGCGAGAAGCAAAGCGACACGGCAAACCATCGTTAAAGAGTCCCCCATAATGCAAAGACACATAAAAAATCAGCAACAAAATACATCGAAATTATTTAATTAAACCCTATAAAATATAAATAAATTTATCAAACTTACTAATTAGCAATTAATCAGTCAAACGCCCTATTGACAGCACCAAAAAAGAAGCTAAAATTTAACTTTAAATCCATTTTATTGTGTTTAATTGTGTTTAATTGTCGTAATTATTTATCTGCGTGGTTTTAACACTGTTTTAACCGGTTCGTTTTATTAGTTTTAAATAATTATTTTTTTAAGGAGATTTTTTATGTCAGGAAGTACATCAATAGGATTATCAAGACCAAACTCTGCTGCAAGCGCAGCTGCCAAGGCACTTCTAAACACCGCCACTAAACCAACTCCTCCTAGACCTCAATCGCCTGTAGTTGAAGCTAAAACATCTGGGGCATATAATGTATCTGCTATTGTAAGTAAAGGAGAAGAAAGCAAAGGGGAAATTAATCATTACCAATCTTCTAATAACACAAGCAGCCTTTCACTTGGGCAAACTGCTATGAATTATCTTAAAGTAATACTTGAGCAACTTAAACTAAAATCCAAATCACAAGACCCACAAAAAGAATATATTGCCACACTAAACTTAGCCTTTTCAAATAACCGTTGGCAAAACCTTAGAGGCCAGGACCAACGAGAGTTAAATAAAATACCAGCTATTTTAAAAACTGTTACAGGCAATAACACTGCGGTTAATTTACAAATCAATACACTTTTTGAACAATACGGCTTGGTTAAAATAAATGATCAAACACCCATAATTCCACCCGCCCCCACAACCACGCAACGTTCTGAATCATCATCAGACTCATCAGGAGACGAAAAAACCCCACCAAATACGCCGGCAACAACAAAGCAATCATCTTCAGCGCTTCCTCAATTCACAACCGCCGATATTCTTCTCGCAAAAATACTTAGTAATGGTACTTTAAATTCGTTATCCACAACTTATGAGATATGTTTTGGTCCGGTAGAATTTATGAAAAAAAGTGCTGACAAAATGGAAGCTTTAGCTGAAACTATGGAATCTTTTTCAAAAACAAAATCTGAAAGCAATGCAATAAAACTAGCTACTCTTCATTCTGAAATGTTTTATATCTATAGAAAATTCTTTTCGAATTATAATTACAGTAACAAATTAAATTCTGACGATAAGACTTATATTAGTAACGGTATTAAAGAACTTAAAGATCATTTAATAAAAGTCGAAACTTTCTTAAGAGTAGCTGCAAATATATTACCTATAGACTATAAAAATACATTAACTGAAGAATTAAATGAATTTAAACATACTGTAAACGAAATCAATGCACGTGTATTTCAACACCCCCCTGTTTACCGTAATTTACCCCCTTTGGTGGATTAACAGTTTTGCATTATTAATTTGGCTAAGATAATATTTGCTTTTTTATAAAGATCTGGTTCAGTATTATTCTTTTCAGATAAATCTTTAAGCATTTTAAAAAATTTAAAATCATTTATTTTTGATTCCTCAGAAACTTTTATATTTTCATCCACTATTTTCCTATCTTTATTCGCATCTACAAGCTTTTGTAACGCTTCTATTAGTAAATCCACCCCCCCATCTTCTCTTGATCTATGGATAGATTCTTTAAAAAACTTGTCAAATATTTCACTGAACACGAACTTTGTACTTAAGCCCCCTAAATACATATTAACTATCTTGTCTGAAAATTCAGGCTCAAACCGACTTAATGCATCTTGCCCTAATGGTTTCATGAAAAATTTTTGCATCTGTAATTTAAAATTCTTATCTTCTTCAACATCTCGAATTTTTTCTTCTTGTGTTAATATTGCATCTTTGGCACATCTATTTCTTTCAGCCTCTGCTTTCGCTACCTCTTTCAATATATCCTCAAGTTCTTTTACTTCTGTATCACTCAATTTATCTCTTCCTGCGACACGATTTTCAAAGATCGAAAACTTATTCTTTGCATTTAAAAGCCTCAAATTTGCCTTATCATAATCTAACTTAGCTATTATTTTACTAAGTTCATTAAGTTCTTTACTTTCTTCTATTAAACGATTAGCATCCCCTTTTAAGATCAAATCTATAACTTTAAAACTATCTTGCAAACTACTTGCTTGTAAATTATCTAAATTACTACTATTTTCGTCACTAATTAATACCTGCAATTCTTTAAATTTTTGAATAACCTCATCTCGCCGAGCTCGTTTTACATCCCCAGAAATATTAGCATTAGCTAAGGTCTCAGATACTTCTTTACACTTATTTACTATTTCAGTTCTATTGGTATTCAAAGCCTGAACTCTACCACCACCCCCATCAACACCTCCCGCCACTCCTGCCTGAGAAGATTCTTCAAGCACAGATTCAACAATAGCTGTTGGTAATTCACCTGCGTTTGCTGGGCTGCTTTTTGATGGGGCTTGGGCTGGGGCTTGGGTGGGGATAGTATAATCATTAGTTAGTTCAGATATTGATACAGATAGTAGGTTTTCTTGAGGCAACTCCTGCGGTGAAACGTTTTGATTGATATCAAATTGCGCAAAAGGGTCATCGCTTGATCCTGTTGCAGGTTCTGAATTTGCTAAATTAAAAACTTCAAAGGGATCCGTTGTTGCTTTATCTGATTCATTTGAATTCAACACATCGAATTGTGAAAATGGGTCTTCCTCTGGCTTTTGCAGTGCTTGTGTGGAGCTAGCAACAACATCCCCATGAACCTCACCCCCAACCACAGGCGCAGCACCACCCACACTTTCACTCTCAGGCTTATCAACAATACGATGTATCCTCAAGCGCATAAATAGCCATTGATCTACCTTCGGGCTTTTAGCACCTGACTCACTACTTGCTTCATCACGTACTTCTAATGTTAGGTTATTATTTAACTCCAAAATCATTGCGACTTTAATATTATCTTTGCTCGTTTTTACAGAACTTTTTTCAGAACTCTCCTCAGAATCTTCTGGTGAGGAAATCAGGTCGTTTATATGTTCTTCTAACTTTTCTTTAACTTTATCTCTATTTCCTTTTACTTGATTTTTTCCAGCTCTTACTATTT
>JBILGQ010000061.1:0-6349 GCA_044350955.1 Candidatus Marinamargulisbacteria bacterium
ATGATAGGTATAGGTTAAGGTGTTGTTTTTATAGATAAGATTAAATTTTTCGAGAGACTTTATAGGGAAGTTTAAAATTTCTTTTGTGTGTATCTGTAGTTGTTTTTTTCCTAATTTTTCCATGAGCGTTGTTTTTTTTTCGGTTAATAATAATTCCCCTTTTGTGATAATACCTATTCTATCGGCTAAAGCTTCGGCTTCTTCTATATAATGGGTGGTTAAAATAATAGTAACTCCTGATTTTTTTAATTTTAAAATAGTATCCCACATGGTTTTTCGTAGTTCTACATCTACACCTGCGCTAGGTTCGTCTAAAAACAGTATTTTAGGTTCGTGTGCCAATGCTTTTGCTATTAATACACGGCGTTTCATACCGCCAGATAAACTTCGAATTAATTGATCTTTTTTTTCCCATAAACTTAGATTTTTAAGTACTTGTTCGATAAAGTTAGGATTCTTTTTTAGGCCAAATAATCCTCTTGAATAACATACTGTTTCATACACAGATACAAACATATCAGTGCAGAGTTCTTGAGGAACTAAGCCGATGCGTTTTCTTGATTCTTTGTACTCAGTTTGATTGTCAAAACCTGCTACAGTCACTGTTCCAGAGCTAGGGTTGCATAGCCCGCAGATTAGGCTGATTAAGGTTGTTTTTCCGGCTCCATTTGGGCCAAGTAATGCAAATATTTCACCCTCATTTACTGTCAAATTTATTTGTTTTAATGCCTCTAAACCCGAGTCGTATTTTTTTGATACGGAGTTTATTTCAATAATTGAGTTTGTTTGAGTGTTCATATAGCAAAAGTTTATCATAGTCTTTTTGTAGCTAACAGTTGGTTCTATCGTTGATTCGTATGATATGATTAGGGGATGCCAAAAAAAGCAGTAAAACAAGACAGGTCTTCATCAAAAAAAGTGCTGTCAAAGACTAAAAAAAGTGTCTACATGCCAAGTAAAAAAACGAGAAGTATTGTGGCTCTTTTCTCGATTGCATTGGCAGTGTTTATTCTTTTTCACGAATATAGCTCGTCATCGCAGGGCTTGCTGGGCGTTATTATTGAAAAATTTAGCTTGACTGTTATTGGTACTTTGGGCTTTGTTTTGCTGCCCTTTTTCTTATTTATTTATGCAGGTTCATTGCTATATACGGTGTCTAGATGGTCGCGCTATTTTTTTATGACTATACTGTCATTATTAAGTTGTTCTCAGTTGATTTTTTATTGGAATTCAGTCTATCCGAAAAATACTTTAAAAAGTTTAGGGTACCTTGGTGTGCCTATTCATAACTATTCGTTGTTATTTTTTGGTGACTTGGGAGCATTGCTATTTTTTTTAACGGTTGCAATAGTGTCGTTAAGCTTATTGTTTGATTTTCCAGCTATGGCTTTATTAGCGCCGCTTCAATTTATATATCGTCTGCCAGTTCTTTTTGTAAAAGTAATGTATTCAGAATTAAAGAAAACAGGAGCGATTAAACGGTTGTTTGTACAAATAACTCATGCGTTATTTTTTAACAAAATCAAAGAACAAGACTATGAATTGCGTGATTTTGACGAAGAAGTCACGGCTGATACGTCTGATAGACCTTCAGTTGGACCAGTTGTTGATGTACATCCTGAATTTGTATCCTTTCAAGACTCTAATCCAAGTACACAAATTAAAACTGACGAAAGTCAGTCTTTTACAGTAGATATGACTGATTTAGCGGTTTCAGATGCAAAAAATATGGATAATTCTTCTAAAGAAAAAGACGCACATAAACGTTATGAAGAGCTTGAACTAAAGGCTCAACACAGCGATGTTCCTTTATTTTCTGTTGCAGATAACTCTAATTATTCGAAAGACTATCAATTGCCTCCGCTGGATTTATTAAAAGCGTCTCCGAAAAAGACACAGGTATCATCGGCATTAATCAAACAACGGGTAGAGAAAGCGGCGATTTTAGAAGAAACTTTAGCTAGTTTTAATGTAATTGCTAAAGTGGTTAATATTAGCGCTGGGCCTTCAGTGACTCGATTTGAATTGCAACCGGGTGACGGGGTTAAGATTTCTAAAATCACGTCTTTGCATAAAGATATTGCTTTAAAGCTTGCTGCTCCGGATGTGCGTATTGAAGCGCCTATTCCAGGGAAGTCTTTGGTGGGTATTGAAGTGCCTAATACAGATGTTGAAATGATTACACTGCGTTCTATTCTTGAGGACATTCCCACGAATCAGCACTCAAAATTAGAAGCGGTATTGGGCAAAACTATTAGTGGTGAATCTATTGTCACTGATATTGGAAAAATGCCTCATTTATTGATAGCCGGAGCCACAGGGTCGGGAAAAAGTGTGTGTATTAATGCTATTATTTTATCTATTCTAATGAAAGCAAGACCGGATGAAGTAAAGTTATTGATGATTGATCCTAAAAAAGTAGAATTGAGTTTATATGAAGGTATTCCGCATTTATTGGCTCCTGTTGTAACGGATCCACATAAAGCAGCGGCAACATTAAAAAAATGGGCCTTGGTTGAAATGGAAAAACGCTACGAGCTATTTTCGGCCGTCGGAGTTAAAGATTTAAAAGGGTATAATAATTTTGTGGAAAAAGAGTTGTTGAAAACTCCTGATGAAACGAATTCTAATTTAGAAGTATCAGTAAAGCCTATGCCCTATATTGTTGTTATTATTGATGAGTTGGCTGATTTAATGATGGTAGCAGCACAAGATGTTGAAAGTACTATTTGTAGATTGGCTCAAATGGCTCGAGCGACGGGCATACATTTGGTTATAGCCACACAACGCCCCTCAGTAAATGTTATTACAGGTCTCATTAAAGCTAATGTGCCCTCGCGCATATCGTTTTATTTGCAATCACAGATAGATTCTAGAACAATTTTGGATATGCCAGGAGCAGAAAGGCTTTTAGGAAAAGGAGATATGTTGTATTCTCCAGTAGGATCTTTTAACCCTATGCGCGTTCAAGGGGTTTTTGTTAGTGAGACAGAGGTTCATGCGGTAGTGTCTTGGTTGAAAAAGCAAGCAATGCCTGATTATGTTGATGAAATTTTAGCCGTAGAGCCTATTCATGCTGATTCTGATAATAAAAATAAAACATCTGATCAAGATGAATTATTTGAAGAGGCTAAGCAGTTGATTATGACTACGAAGTATGCGTCAACTTCGTATTTGCAACGGAAGTTAAGAATAGGATATAATCGTGCTGCGCGTATTATGGATGAACTTGAAGAGTCTGGTGTTATTGCGGAATATATAGGAGACAAAAAAGCCAGGCAAGTTTCCTAGTTTTTTTGACATTATAGTAAAGACAACGTAAACTTAAGTAAATATTTCTAAGAGAGGTCTCATATGTCGGGTCATAATAAATGGTCAACGATAAAACATAAGAAAGCTAAAACTGACGCTCAACGCGGAAAAATATTTTCAAAAATTTCTAGGGAAATAACACAAGCTGTTCGTATGGGTGGGAGTGATCCTGAAATGAATTCACGACTTCGGCTTGCTATTCAAAAGGCAAAAGAGGCCAATATGCCGAACGATAATTTAAGTCGTGCTATTCAAAAAGGTGCTGGGTTATCAGACGATAACGATTTTGAAGAAATTCAGTTTGAAGCGTATGGCCCAAATGGTGTGGGGATTTTAATTGATGTGTTAACAGATAATAGAAATCGCTCTGTAGCAAATATTAAAGTCATTCTCAATAAATCCGGTGCTAGTATGGCTAAAAAAGGGGCAGTTAGTTACCAGTTTTCATTAAAGGGCCTTTTTGTTTTTGAGCCTGGTATAAATGAAGCAAAGATTATGGATTTGGCTATAGAAAATGGTGCTGCTGATGTTGTATCTAAAGAAGACGGAAGTATAGAAATTGTTTGTGAACCAAGGCAATTTGAGCCGATTAAACAGGCTTTTGATGCAGAAAGTTTAAAATATGCAACTGCGACGGTTACAAAATTACCAGATACTTTAACAGAAGTAGACTCTGAAACGGCTGAAAAAATTATGAAAATTATTGAAAAATTGGAAGACGATGATGATGTGCAAGATGTTTATTCTAATTTTAATTGTTTGGAAGCTATGTAAATACGGAGAAGCAACAAGATGTCATTAAAAAAAATATTACAAAATACCGTGTTTTCTTTGTTTGTTTTAAGCTTGCAAGGATCTTTGTTTGCTGTCATTGATGTTACAGCCTCTTCTTTAAGATCAGTGGTTCCCGTTGCTAGTGGGGCGCCAGTCATTAAGTTTTTAGTTAAAGATACTTCAGATTCAGCTACTAATTTTGTAACTAGAATAAAATTAACAAGTATCGAAACTTCAGATGAGATTTCTACAGAGAATAATACTTTTGGGTTTAATACAACTAATGGATTCGACTCTATTTCAATTTATGAAGATACAGATGATAATTTGAATTTTGGATCAGAAGATACGCTTTTAAAAACTCATATTGATTTTGGGAATACAGCTGTTCAGATTACTTTTACTGGTCAAAATATTAGCTCTGCAAATGCTAGTAGTGGAAAATATTATTTTATTGTCATTGATGTAGGTGATGAAATGGTAGGTAGAGAATGTATTTTAGAACTTGATGAAGTAGAGGATAATAACTCTCATATAGAAGTTGAAAATTTATCGGTAACTTTTAAAGCATCGGGTATTCAACTTCAGACTGACGAGGATTTAGGTGAGCCTATAAAGCCAAGTCACGTGTTTCCGGGTCAAAAAGTGGCTATGTTTTATTTAACTGCCGAAGCTAAAGGCGAGTCTGTAGATGATGCTAGTATTGTGATTTCAAACGAATATAATAATTTTGGTGGAGATGATGCTATCTCTAACGTATCGCTTTATTATTCTTCAGCTACTGATAAAGAGGGTAGTGTTACCTTTAATAGTTCTGATGAGTCTGTAGATCCTTATTCTTATGAAATTCAATCTATAGCCACCGGAAATGAGGCCTTTACAGAGTCTCTAGTAACAATTAGTGATTGGAATAGGCAGATAATTACCAATAGAACAGATGATGTGCAGATGGATAAGCAAAATGGATTTTGGGTCGTCTATACACTGGGCGATGATATTAGCGTAACAAAAAATCCGTATATTGAAGCTGAATTTGAGTCTATTTTTGGTGATGGCGATGATTCGCAATTGGTAGTAAGTACTGGTACAAAAAATTACTCTGTGAAAGTTCCTGTTGCTGGTGTTTTGATTGAAGAAGTTACTGATATAACGACTGAAGATGTCTATGGTCGTAATACTTGGGCCCCGCTCATATCGTTTAAATTACGTTCTTATGTGGCTACCTCTAATGTGAATGAAATTAATATTATTAATGATATTGACGGTATTCCTTTTGCAACAAATAGTAGTGAAACAGGTATTACTAAAATTGAGATTTATGAAGATAATGATGGTTCTGAAACCCTATCAATTTTGGATGATAAGTTGGTTGGCAGTGCTGTATTAGATAATTTTGGAAATTCAGCCACTCGTGTATCAGTGACTACTAATATTGATTTGGATATTTTTGATGAGGATAATTCTGAAGAAACCGAGAAAATGCTTTATGTAGTATATTATTTTGGAGCTTTGCCTTCAGAGGTGCCACCGACAGGAAATAAAGTGACTGCTGAAATTGGATCTGTGCATGCTACAGCAGAGTATTCATTTTTTACGGTTAGCAAAACACATGCCTTTAGATCAGCAAGCAGTTCAAATCAGAATCCCTTAAGTACAGATAGTCCTGTAGTCTTAGATTTAAGCGATACTATAGTATCGGTTGTGTCTGTAAATGGCGTGGTTCCTGATGTGAGTTATGAAGGACAGTTGTATGTTCCTATGTTAAGAGTTCAGGTAGAATCTGAACAGAATTTGTCATCGATGACATTTGAAATTGGTAATGAATCAAATAATTTTAGTGCGGATTCAAAAGGTGTAACGGCAGTAGCCATTTTTAAAGACGATGGAGATAATATTTTTGAATATGATCCATATGATTCAGATGAAGGTGATTCAGATATTTTATTATCAAGCCGTTCAACTTTTTCTGATACGGGTGTTGTGACTATTAATAATGTTGAAATTTCTGATAGCTTGAATACCTTATTTATTTGTTACTCCTTGGGTCAAAATACTTATGAATATGTTACTCAAGCAGGTGGGGCAATGCGAGCTCAGTTGCTTGATATTCGGTCGGATACTATAGAAAATGTGGCAGGTAATTTTCCGTTTCCAGCTTATGCTGTAGAAGTGGCCCCTGAAGAAAAATTGGTAAAAAGTATTGATTTAACTTCTCCATCATTAGCTATTGATAGTACTACAACATTTAATGTGACTCTTGGAA
>JBILGQ010000062.1:0-6307 GCA_044350955.1 Candidatus Marinamargulisbacteria bacterium
TAGTTGGCCCAAGTAGTTTCATTACAGCTGAAGCACACTTATCTAACTGCTCAAAGTCTTTAAAGTATAGCGCCCGAATAGCAATGTTTAAGTAGCAAAAACCAACATCTTCATGTGTATAAGCATTCTTATGTAATCTAAACTCACTATAAGCTGAATTTAACCGATGTTGCTCCAAACACAATGCTTGTAACTCAAAAAATTTTTCTATGCTCTGTTTCAGAGCGATAATATTACTTTCGTCACAATTATCAAAATTCTCTAACTCTATTTTTAATTCCAAGAATAAATCTTGAGAACTTATAATATCCCCCTCTTTTGTTTTTTCAGTAAGCTCTTTAAATGTCGATGAAATTGTACGTAATAAGGGATTGCTAGTATCGGGCTCAAATTTAAAAGCCCATAATTCATCAAAATGAGGACATTTCGATAAAAACGGACTCTTAACTATAGAGTTTGGAATTCGTTGAAGATACAAGTGAAAAGCTTCGGAGAAATGTTTAAAAAACGTAGGGATAATGTTATTTTCTTTAATATATGCTTCCATATAAACAAAATAAGAAATCGATTTATCAATTTCTAATTCGTCAAGATTTTTAATTATTTTTTGACATGTTTTTGTTATCAGAGAAATTTTTTCATTGTTATTATTAAAATTTATTTTTTCTAAAAAGCTAATAATACCCTCCATAATCGCCTTGGGAATTTTGTTATAATGACTCACATCAAATTCAAGATTGTCTTGAACAGGAATAATTATATGGGCTGAACAATCGGATAATTTATCAGATGTCCATTCGCAATACACAAAATATATTAATTCACTTGTAATCAGCTTTTCACTCTCTGTTTTAAAGTCAATGCTCTGCAAAAGCTCGATACTTTCTTTATAGGCTCCAGCTCTTGCTAAATAAAGTGCTTTTTTTAAAAACTTGCCTAAACTTGAATTTAAGACTGCCTCTTGTATACGATAATTTTCAATGAACGATTTTTCATAACCTTTAAACAAAAGTAACAACTGCTCTATAAAATCTTGCTCAGCAAGCAATACTGCCACCCCACCCGATTCCTGATCAAAAACCACCTCATTCAAAGCGTTAAGTTCACCAAGACCAGCTCTACTCTGATCCGAATGCAACATATTCTCTAAAAACTTAAAACAAAAACGACACAAATCCGACCGTTTTTCGTCAAAACATCTAAACAAAATACTAGACCAATTTTTTGAATTAAGAAAAATAAACGAAGGACTATGAATAAATTCTTCCAATTTTTGTCTAAAAATTTCTTTGGGATCTCTAAAAGCTACAGACTCTAATAATGTATCTTGAGGGGAAGTATTTAATTGACCAGCCTGATCTAAAGTCGATAAAGCCGTAAAAGCAGGGCTTTTTCTTAAAGAGCTCCCTGCAACAGAGTTAATCGACATAAAACACCCCCTAAATAATTATTACAAAAACATGTTAACTTATAAGTATATTTACATCAATCTTTAATAATTTAATTGCTCATACAAAATAAGAACAGACAGGTCACGACCTGTCCATACATATGTTTAATCAAAATTTCGTATATTTAAAAATATAATCTGTTATAAAAAATGAAATATATTTTAATTCTTTTACGTAAACTCAATAGAGTTATAAATAAAATAAAAAAATATATAGGAGAAATTTATGTGTAATACTGTGAGTGTCGGCGGCGGAGCTAAAGGACCAAGCAAAAACAGAGAACAACGAATCCCAATTAAACCCAGTCTTGAAAAAGGGAGTCACTCATGCAGGACTACTGTCGATAATAATCCTCAATCAGTAATTCAGTATATCACACATAAATTCGGTGCAGAATTTGAAGTTTTGGTTAATGATTCTAACAATAAACCAAGTCACGGCGTGATGTGGCTCATCACAGGGTGGAGGGCCGACGAGTGCTGTTGGCGTAACAGCGAATTTTCAGATCCAGAAATGTATCATGCGGAATTGAGGGGTACTGTCAAAACTGTTGGCGTAAGATCTCTATTGTTTCCTGATATTATTGAGAAAGGAGATTTTCGTTCTTATGCGTTACGCCTCGGAAAACATGAACATTTTCTTATGTTTAGAGATCGATATTGCACAATAAATAGCAATGGTATTTCAAATTCCAGTTTTTATGTCCATTATAATATTAACTGGGAAAAGCTAAGGAATGAATTTGGCGGGATCCAATTTAGCTATAATTATAGAAAATCACGTGTATTTAATCATATAGACATAGCTAGCATATGTATATGGCGACCAGAAGCACTTGGTTGTATACAAGTTTGGCAATCAAGAGAAAAAGGAGGCGAATTTATAGAATACCCTGATGGAGTAGCATTAAATTTCTATAACAGCCCTACAAATCTAGAAGATTACTTCAGAAAAAAAGATAATACGATTAGAAGAAATGAACCACCAAACTATTGGGAATTACAAAACAGACCTAGAATACCTGAAGCAAAAGTCACAGTAGACGAATCCAAACAAGATGATTCTCATTTAACACCTGATAGTTCTATAGTTCCTACAACAACCTTAGATCAAATAAATGAGAATAGTGACCCTCCAAATAACAATGAAAAGAATAAACCAAAAAATCCAAATTTAAATAATAGGCAACAAAATCGTCATAGAAATAATCGAAAACCTACCTGCCAGATTTTATAAACACGAAGTGCTCTATCAAGTGTTCGATTCATTTAAGAAGTTCTGCAAGCTAAAAAGTATCAGAGTTTAGGTACCCTATTTAAAATTCCTAAATTTTAATGTTTCGCTTTACGCAAAGCTAGTAGAATACCATCCCAAAAACACAGACGTGCTTCTAACGATTGGCGCGCAGCTTGTTCTGCAATGCGCCAGTCTTCTGTGCTTATACACAAATTCATCACCATTCTTTCAGCCAATATGCTGTGATGATTAGCGTCTAATTCAATGTGACGCAATAAATACTCTAAAAATTTCTTAACTTTGGGCTCTCTTGACAATGACGGATTGTCAACCAAGCGTTGAAACATCGCCGGAATAATAGACTCTCTCCCAAATGCAAAAGCTGAAGCTATTCCTACCAATGGCCCCTGTATAAAGGTTAAAGTAGACTGAAGAAAAACTCTTACCGATGCTGGTATGTCTGGCAACGATATTAGTTCATTATACGAAGCCCCTGATTGCAGGTGTAATAAAAATTCGTCAATTGCTGTACTATGAGAGTTAATACTCTTAAAAGCCGACACATAAAAATCAAAATGACTAGTATGAACACCATCTATAATATCGCTTTCTTCTTCTAAAACTATTTCATTGATAAGCCTAGCATTTTCAGTATAAATCACCGGTTTCCAAGGAATATCAATGCAAGTTAATGTTCTTTGAAGTGTTTTTAAAAGATTCATAAAATCCCAAACTGAATACACATGATGAGACATAAATAGTTTTAAATCTTCTAATGAAGAAATTTCTGAGTATATCTCGTGGTTTTCAAGTTTAGTTCGCAAATCTGAAAGATTATCAGCTATATATGTTAAACGTTCAATTTTATTCACAACTTAAACTTAAATTATAAAAATATTTGTGTCAATATTAACGAGAAGCTATTATTTTTAAAAAATAATTTTAAAGCAAATTAGTAGTAGGAGAAAAAATTATGCAAAATAAAAATGGTAAAATTGTACTCATTACAGGCGGAAACAAAGGCTTAGGCAAAGAAACTGCCCGACAACTGTCTTTACTCGGGTATACAGTCGTTATAACCTCAAGAAATAAAAAATCTGGAGACGCTGTTGTGGCCGAATTAAATGCGTTAAACGGCGATGTTCACTGCATTCAAGCGGATGTTACAAATGCAGAGGATATCAAAACCTGTGTTAACTACATACAGTCTACTTTCGGAAAGCTCGATGTTCTAGTTAATAACGCAGGCATTGCGATAGAATGGGACGGAAATCCAACTAATGCCGACAAAATTCGACAAACGCTAGAAGTCAATCTTATAGCACCTTTTGCTATGACAGAAGCACTAGTTCCTCTACTTACACGCAGTTCAGACGCTCGAGTTATTAATCAATCGTCTATACTTGGCTCAATAGATAGCGCCGAAAAACTATGGAACGATTTAGCAAACTTTATGGCCGTCGGGTACTCGACATCAAAAACAGGCTTAAATATGCTCACTCTAATACAATCAAAATCGCTAGAAAAACAAGGTATTATCGTAGCGGCTTCTCATCCCGGATGGGTCAAAACCGATATGGGAACCGATGCTGCTCCAATGCAAGTAAACGAGGGCGCTAGTACCGTTGTAACTCTCGTAACTATGCCAAGAGATAAATTCCCAAATGGTCAACTGGTTCACAAAATGCAGCGTATTGCCTGGTAAGTTTATAGCTTACTATGAGGAGCAGGTTTCTCGCTACATGTTTAATCGCTATACTAGTATTTTTCGGCTGTACTAAGTCTTCGAAATCGTTGACTAGTACAGCAATCATCGAAAATATCGAGTATTCCATTACAGCTACACAAACCTTATCTGTCATGCCTAATCAACAAAGTACCCAAGCAAAATTAATAAGCATCACAGTGACAGACAACGAAACCCAAACAGCAGAAAACCGACAATTCGTTGTACATTATCAGCAAATAAACGACAGTGTCGAATTTAATACTATAGTTTTTGATATTCACGGCTCAGGCCCCACTAGTAATTCTAAAGTGTATACATCCCTTATTAATCAATATAGCGATAAAGCCAGCAATTCATCGATTATATTCGTTTATCCGCTCGGTATGTTTGTGGAGCAATCAAATGGGACAAGCACTTTGGCCTGGAATCTGGGCGCTGGCTCAGACTCTCAGAAAGAATCACAAGCAAATGACCTACTTTTTATTCAAGCTATTTATCAGTATCTACAAAACGAATTTGAGCATTCAGACAGACTAGCGCTTACTAAAGTTATTGGCATCGGAAGCTCGCAAGGCTCTGCATTTTTATTAAACAGATTGGCAACACAGTTAGACATTTTTACTGGTGTTTGTGGAAAAGTCTCTCAATTATTTGAAGCAAATGATGCAGGATACATCGATCTTAACACCGTTTCAAATCGCTACAAAGTACTATATTTTTACGGTTACAACGATCCAATCATTCCATACGAAGGGGGCGATTCAGAAGTAGGACATAGCTTTTTATCTGTTGCAGATAGTTTAGTAAAATGGGCAACGCGTAATCAAATAAACAACAATCTAACAACTCAGTATTATAGCTCTGACGAATCTCAATCAGGTGCTTTTACAGTAAACAGCGACCCCACCGATATTTTTTACGCCTATAACGACGCCAATTACCCCGTACATGCCTACCAACACAACGTGAAACATAAGACCCCACAAACCATTAACGGAAAGCCAGTGACAGAGATTATTTGGGATTTTTTCGAAATTTAAGTTAATTATTATTTAAAGAAATTCGGAATAAATACAGGCACTTTCTTTGCATAATTAGCAAAATCGGGGTGTTGCGACATTTTCTTTTCTAACATGGGTATGCCAGACACTTTCAAAATCAAAAAAGTAAGGGTAATTGGCCCTATAAAAGCAATTAAACTATACGAACCAGAAAACGCCATAAAAGCTACCCCCCACCATAAACATACTTCTCCGAAATAATTTGGATGACGACTGTAGCTCCAAAGACCACTTTGTATTAAGCTACCCTTATTCACAGGATTATTTATAAAACGAGCTAACTGCCAGTCACTAATGACTTCAAAACAAAATCCAAATAACCAAATTACAAGCCCAATATAATCAAGCACTCCCAAAGTTACCGAAGAACTTTTATTAATCAACAAAATTGGTGTCGCAACAATAAATAACAAAACTCCCTGCAACAGAAAAACTTGAAAATAAGAGCGGATAAAAAACCATTTACCCCAAGTTTTACGCCAAGCTAAATAGCGATAGTCTTCGCCTTTGCCCTTATGCCTAGACCAAATATGCCAAGCCAAACGCAAACCCCACGCAGTGACTAACACAGACAGCAAAATACCCCGAAAAGAAACATTGTCACCAATAAAAACCGACAACCATGCTAAAAAAACAAAACCCAAGCCCCAGGCAACATCAGCTATGTCGTTTCTCTTCTTAATTAAAGAAATAACAAACCAAAAATTTATATGTAAAAAAAGAAAAATAAGTAAATTTAAATAATAATTCACTAAAGAATTTTGCTAGCTATATAAGTTGTAATAATAGATACCGAAGCCGCCAAAACCGCCCCCCAAGCTATATCTACC
>JBILGQ010000003.1:0-19296 GCA_044350955.1 Candidatus Marinamargulisbacteria bacterium
TTAACGCCAAGCAACACTCCCACTTGATAGGCTGCTCTTGCTCCACCGCCAGTTAAAATTAATGCTGTACTCATGATGATTGCTACAAGTTTACCCGAACACCATGAAAAGTAAACCTTCTTTGCATGAATATAAATCTAAATGTTTTTATACTGTATTAAGAGGGCAGCTTTAAAGACATATTGAATACAAGTATGAGGGGGCGCATAATGAAACTAGACGGAAAATTCGATGATATAAATTCTAATCCCAATTTAGAAAACTTTAAACTTATTAATCGTATGCAATACATAATGAGTTACGGCGAATACACAATTTGTTATGATTTCTTTTTAAATTAAAATTTATTTAAGATATTAGACGTATATAATCGTTTTGTGATTCATATACTATATTTTCATCTATAATAAATATTATATCGTAAATTTATAGCAATACAGAGAGCCTGATTTAATAGTATCTTTATGAATTTTTTGTAAGGATTGTTCTGTGATAAATGATTTTACATTTATTAGGTGATAATGATTTTTTTTATACTGAATTTTTTGTAATTTATTTGTATATAGTGTGTTATCAATATAGCAATGAGGAAATGATTCAAAATGTCCTTGTCCCTTTGAAATTACAATATCACAGGAAGAGTAGGCATGTTTAAATTCCTCTGAAACATCGTAAAGAGATTTAATTACATCGGCATTTCCATTTTGAATAATAGTTAATTTGTTTGAAGAAATATATAGTTGAAAATGTTGTAAATCAGTCGATTCTAGTAGTTCTTTACAATCACTATAAGTAACATCGTTTAAGACAGGAATGGATTTAGTAGACAGGGTTATTTTGTGTCCTTTTTTAAGTAAATATTCACTGAGTAAAAAATCGAAAAAAAGTTCACCATGATTATCAAGTTCAATAAGAAAGTGCTTACGTCGACCCTCGGTATCAGTATATAAAGAATTATAATCAAAATAACCTTGCGTTTGTATAAATTCGTCAAGCCATGACGGAGATTCTAAGCATTCTAATACTTCAAGATAATAGTGCTTAGCAAACTGTGTGGCATCTTTTTCAAATGAATCAATTCGGTTGGCTTTGCAACATAAATATAACAGGGTTTTAAATGGAATTTCATCGCTTAGTAATAGAGTTCGAAGATCGTGATAGACAGGCAATACACTTGTATTTTGAGACTGTTTTTCACTTTTAAACAGGTCATTATTACAATTTAATTTTATTAAAAAGTACTGTAAACACTGATTTAAAAATGCAGCTAAATCGGCAAATGACCAATTTTGTATAATTGTTTTATGATGGCGTAATACTTGTAATAAATCTTTTGAAAAACTATAAAATTCTTGATGATATTTGGACAAAGAATTGCGATAGGTATTAAAAAAACGCGAACAAATTGCCTTGCAAATTCGTGGCCATATAAATGGCATATAGTGCGATAGTCTATGATTAATAAATTGTTGAAGGGGAGTTTGTCCGATTTGATTGACATGATGATACCCTGTTTCAAAAAACATAGCTTCATCTAAACACCAGTCTAATTCTGTTATATCTCGTTTTGAAATTTTAATTTGAAATAAAAAAAACCGTTCTTCACATAATAGATAATAAGAACTTTCCATAGGAATGAAGCGTTAATTTATTTTGAAAATTGCAAATTAAACGCTTGAACAGCTAAAAGGTAAGAGTCTTCTCCAAATCCAGTAATTTGACCAATGCATACAGCAGAAATAGTAGAGTGTTTACGAAATTCTTCTCTTTTATGAACATTAGATAAATGCACTTCTATTACTGGTACTTTTATAGCAGCTATAGCATCACGTATAGCGATAGATGTATGTGTAAAAGCGGCTGCATTCAGAATAACACCGTCAGCTAATGTAGATGCTTCGTGAAGTTTATCGATTATATCAGCCTCGTTATTAGACTGGTAGGTTTCTATTTGCAAAGCGTGTTTTTTAGCTTCATTTTCTATTGCGATGTTTATGTCATTTAATGTTTTTGAACCGTAAATATCTGTTTCGCGCTGTCCGAGTAAGTTCAAATTAGGGCCGTGTATCACCAATAATTTTTTAGACATGAGTTTGCTCCTTAAAAAATTCGTTAATAAAATCTAAACTAAGTTTAATATCATCTTCGCTAATAGTAGAAACAGATCGAACTTTGCCTATAGATTCAGGTAAAATAAAGTGCATTAATCCTTGTTTTACTTTTTTATCACGTTTTAAATAACACAGTAACATCTCTATCGTGACAGGTTTAAGCCCCATCAAATGATAGTCGTATGCTTGAATGAGTGTATAAATTTTAGTGGCATCGTCTTGTGATAATAGGCCTTTATTTACGGCAATAAATGTTGCAGCTACCATTCCGATTGCTACGCATTCACCATGTTTATATCCACCGTATCCGTAATAGGCTTCTATGGCATGCCCAATTGTATGCCCAAAATTTAAGATGGCGCGTAAGCCACTTTCTTTTTCATCCTGTTGTACCACAGTGACTTTGATTTCAGCAGATTTGGTAATAATGTTTTTCCATAAGTCGCTATGTTTTATAAAATTAAACTCTTTTAAAATGTTGCTGTTCTTATCAAGTGTATCAAATAAATCAGGATCAGAGATAATGCCATATTTAATAATTTCAGCAAAACCAGAGAGACACTCTCTTTTAGACAATGTACTAAGTACAGAAATACTAATACAAATATGATTTGGTTGATAAAAACTGCCGATAAGATTTTTTCCGGAGCTGTGATTTACACCTGTTTTACCGCCTATAGACGCGTCAACTTGAGCGAGTAGGGTAGTAGGTATTTGAATAAATTTCAGTCCTCTTAAACAAATACTAGCGATAAATCCAGATAAGTCTCCGACAACGCCGCCACCTATACCTATTATTGTATCAGAACGCTCTACCCCATGATTTAAAATAATATCTAATACGTGTTCAACTTCACTAAGTGATTTTGCTTCCTCACCATCGGATACTAAAATAACCCGACAGTCGCAGCGTTGTTGTAAAGCTTGTTCGAGTAATTTTACATAAGAGTCATAAATAGTAGCTTGGCTAATAATAAAAATACGCTGAGAGTTTATCTGTGTTAAAAGTGACTCAATTATAAAAGAAAAATCAGTATTAATCTGAATCTGAACGGTTTCTTTGTTTTGTGTGCACAAGTTTAGTTTATTCATGGTAGGCTTTAATTATTTTTTTAGAAATTTCTTCAATATTATCGTCGTCGGTATTAACACAAAAATCGGCCATTTGAGTATAAATTGGATCACGCTTAGCTAAAAGTTCATCAATAGTTTGTTTTTTATTATCTGTATTTAATAAAGGCCTATTAGATCGTTTACTGGTGCGTTCAAAAATGGTATCCGCATTGCATTTTAAGTATACAACAAAACCTAATTTTTTTAGTATTACTCTGCATTCCTCACGAGTTACAGTGCCGCCGCCAGTAGAAATTACTGTGTGTTTAACACGACTTAAAGATTTGCAAATAATTAGTTCCCAACTTCTAAAATAGTCTTCAGAAATTTGAAATAATTCCGTAATGCTTTTTCCAGAGTTACTTTCAATTTGTTTGTCTGTGTCTATAATCTTATAATCAAGCTCTTGAGCCAAAAATTTAGCGATGGTACTTTTACCAGATCCCATAAATCCTATTAAGACGATAGATGATTTATTCGACCGTAACACTTTTAGCTAAATTTCGAGGTTGGTCTACATCACAATCCAATTTTACTGCGACATGGTAAGCAAATAATTGCAAAGGAATACAAACAAGCAAAGCAGTTAAGTCTTCACTTGTTTTAGGGATATAAATTATATCATCGGCATGTTTAGCAATTTCTGTATCGCCTTCAGTAGCGATAACAATAGTTTTACCTTTACGAGATTTAACTTCCTGAATATTACTTAACATTTTGTCGTAAGTAGAGGTTTTCGGACAAATGCAAATGACAGGTAATTTAGGGTTAATTAAAGCAATAGGTCCATGTTTTAATTCACCGGCTGCATAACCTGTTGCATGAATATAAGAAATTTCTTTTAATTTTAAAGCACCTTCTAATGCAGAAGGGTAATTTACCCCACGACCTATAAACAAAAATTGATCGCTTAAATAATATTTATTTGCAAGCGCTTCAATTTTATCGGCCTGGGTGAGAATTTGTTCAATATACTCGGGTAATTTAAACAGCTCTAAAACCATGTCTTTTGCTTGTTCGTCTGAGATAGTTTTTTTAATAAGTGATAAATAGATAGCGAATAAATACAATGTACTGACCTGTGCTAAGAAATTTTTAGTAGAGGCTACACCAATTTCTTGTCCGGAATGGCTATAGATTACAGCATCAGATTCGCGATCAATAGACGAGTTTTTAACGTTAACAAATGATAATACTTTAAAAAAATGGCTTTTTGCCTCACGTAAACCTGCCAGGGTATCGGCTGTTTCACCAGATTGGGAAATGGCTAATATAATATTATTACCTTGATTAATCATACGTCTGTATCTAAATTCAGAAGAAATGTCTACTTCTGTTAAGGTGTGTGAATATTGTTCGATTAAGTACTTACCAATAAGTCCTGAATGCCAGGAAGTTCCGCAGGCTTGAATCATAAATCGAGATGCATTTTTCAGATCTAATTTATTGAGATGCTTAAAATGAATCGTATGATCTTTATCCACATATTTACTTAAAATTTGTCTTAAAGTAGTGGGTTGTTCAAATATTTCTTTTAACATGAAATGATCATAGCCTGATTTTTCTGAGTCTGTAGGATCCCAATTGATGTGATGAATTTTAGGTTCAATTTCATTGAGATTTTTGTCAAAGAGTGTGATTTTGTGCTTTTCAATTATGGCAACTTGGTCGTCTTCTAAATAAATAATATTTTTTGTGTGTGTAATAAGGCTGTTTATATCTGATGATAAAAAGTTCTCGTTATTGCCTTTACCTAAAATAAGCGGGCTGCCTTTTTTTGTGACATAAATTTTATCGGGTTCATATTCACTAATAATTGCTAAAGAATAACTGCCCTTAAGATCTTTAACACAGTTGTTTATCGCTTTAAATAGGTCGCCGTCATAATAATAGTCAATTAAATGGGGCACTACTTCAGTGTCAGTTTGTGTTCTAAATATATACTCTTTTTCGACAAGCATTGACTTAAGTAGTTCATAATTTTCAATAATGCCATTATGAACAACGGATATTTTTTTATTAGGGCTTAAGTGAGGATGCGAATTAATATCATTAGGAACGCCATGTGTAGCCCATCGTGTATGCCCAATACCAACGTGACCTAAAATAGTTAATCCACTGATAGCAGAGCTAAGCTCACCAAGTTTACCCTGACGTTTCCAAGTACTTAGTTCGCCTTGAGAAATAACGGCAATACCAGCAGAGTCATAACCCCGGTAACTTAATCGATTTAATCCTGCAATTAAAACTGAAGAAATATCTCTATCACCAATATAACCAACTATTCCACACATAGAGTTTTATTATAGCGGATTACAAAGATAAGCAGAAGAAAAAGATTTACAAAATCTCTTGAATTAATCGTTGCCCACCCAACATACGAGTTAATTCTTGCTGAGATTCTGCTTTATTCAATAAAACTGCAGTGGAAAAACTTTTATGTTCGTCGAAGTCTTTACGAATGCAAACATGATGATCGGCTTTTTGGGCAATTTGCGCTAGATGCGTAATGCAGAATACTTGCTTATTCAGGGATATTTTTTTGAGATAGTCTGCAACTGCGTGTCCGGTAAAGCCACCTATGCCACTGTCTATTTCGTCGAATAATAATAAATCTTGTGACACCGACTCGCTAAATAAGGCATAAAATGCTAGTAAAATACGCGATAACTCGCCTCCTGAACTTACTTTTGCTAGGGCTTGTTTTTGTTGGCCTTTGTTTACTGATAAGAGAAAATCAATTTTATCGGCACCGTTTGATAGATAGGTAGGTGTTTCGTTAAATTCTATAGAAAAATCGACTGTATTAAATTCTAATTCTTTCATAGATTTAATTAATTTTTCAACCAGACTTTTGGAACTGGTTTTTCGGGTTTCTCTTAGTTCTATTGCTAGCTTATGTAATGCCTCACGCATGCTAAATTCTTTATCGGTAAGCTCTTTTAAGAGCGAATCTGCGTGTACCAAAGTTTCTTTTTTAGACTTTAACTGCTGTTCTAATATCACTAAATCAGTAAGACGATTACAACGGTATTTAGTTTTATATTGAAAAATAAGATCTAAGCGTGACTCTATATCGTCTATATTTTGATCGCCGTAATTTTCTGCAGTTTGTAGCCGTTTACTTAGTGAAAAATTTAGTTCTTCTGAATTTGATAGAACAGCCTCTAATACAGAATGTTCTTCGCTATAGCCTTGAAGTTGAGACAGCGCTTTTAAACACAGCTGTTGTTCGCTAATACTGTGTTGCAAAGAACGCACAGCTTGTTGTAGAGACGTAGATTCTTTTTTACTAGATTTATAGAGTAATTTTTTTTCTTCTAAATCTATGTCTTCATTTTCTTTAAAATTATGTTGAGCGATATCATTTATTTGAAAGTCTATGAAATCAAGTTCCTGTTGACTTTTGTCGTTACTTGAAAGGAGTTCTTGAAGCGCTTTTTGACTGTCTTGATAGGCCTGAAACTGTGTTTTGTACTTTTTTAATAATAACTCATTTTTTGCAAAGCGATCTAATAAGTGCAATTGATAATCTGCTTTCGTTAACTGAATTTGTTCGTGTTGATCAGAGGTGATAACCAATTCAGCACTGACTTCTTTTAGTATTTTTAAAGTTACAGTTTGAGAGTTTATTTTAATGACAGCAGCTTTATTTTTACTAAATTCTCTATAAATAATAAGTGGATCGGAACCGTTATCACTAAATTGATTTATAAGAGGATGTTGATGCTTAGCGACAGTGAAAACGGCTTCGATAGTTGCGTTTTCTTTAAAAGGACCTATAAGAGAGTTCGAACCGCTTTTGCCGAGTACTGCATATAAGGCCTCGAATAAAACCGACTTTCCGCTTCCACTTTCACCAGTAAATACGCTAAGACCTGAAAAACAATCTAAGTCTAAATGATCTATTGTAATAAAGTTAGATATTCGAAGCGACTGTAATGCCATAAAGACAAGTGTATCAAACTCTTAGTCCTCAAGAAAGAATCTAGGCGGCAATTTGCACATAAACCCAAGAAAGTCCCCAACTTTGTGTGAGCCTAATTTTTTGATAAACTTTATACTGTTCAAGCGGCAACGGAGAGCTGCTACTAATTATTACAGGAGTTCCAGGAAGCTCGTTTATTATGTCGCACAGCGATAAAATAGAGTCTTGGCTCATGCACGTAGTTGGAACAAACAAGATCTGACAATCCGGTAGTGTTGTTTTTAAAAAATCAGCTTCAATAATTTTAATACGCTTACCTTGAAAGAATAAGGTCATTAAAAAACGATGTACCGTATTGTAATAAGTGTTTTTTTCAAGGCCAATGCACTTGTTTTGATTTAGTAGTGAAAAAAATAGGCATATTTTTCCCTTACCTGAACCTAAATCGCAAATGGTACTACCAGATTCGATATTTAAGCGCTGTTTTAATACAAATAACGAATAAAAGGTAAAACTTCCGTAAGTGTCTTCTTCATTTAAATTCTCTGATTTTATGAGTCGCCTGACTGAGCAAAAAATTCCCTCAAAGAAATCTTCGAAAAAATAGATAAAATCGAGTAACAGTAAGCTTGGATGAAAAACATACAAGTGTAATTGCAAGAAAAATAGAAAAATTTTATATAATGGATGTAACAAAGTGACGCGATTTATCATAACACGATGATAACACAGCTTTAATTGGGTATCGACCAAAAGAAGTTCTGCGCAATAATGCTTTCGTGTTTGAAGTATATGAATTAAAATAAGCTATATTTCAAAAATAGGAGAATTTATGATACGTCGTTTAATTTTTATTACACTTTTATGTTTATTTGCAAGTGCTTGCATGGCTCCAAAGCCAGATCCTGTAGGAATGAAAGCCGTAGCCAGTGTAAATTCGTTAAGCAATTCTACAGCAAGCGGTGTAGTTAATTTTGAACAAGTAGAAGGGGCAATTAAAGTAACTGCCAGATTTGAAGGCTTAAGCCCAAATGCTAAACATGGTTTTCATATACACGAGTTTGGAGATTTGACCAATTCTGAAGGAAAATCAGCCGGTTCACATTTTAATCCGGATGGTCATAAACACGGACTACATACGGAATATGAAAAACATATGGGTGATTTAGGAAACATAACGACTGATGAGAACGGAAAAGCATTATTCACTTTTATTATACCGAATGCCAGTATTTCAGTCGGAAAATACGCTATTTTAGGACGTTCGGTAATTATACATGAAAAAGAAGATGATGGAATGGGAGCTGCAGGAAATGCCGGTCCACGTATTGCCGGAGGCATTATTGGTCATAAGTTTGTTGAAAGATAAGGTTTAGATTAAAATAGATTCATATTATGAAAGAAATTTTAGACTATGCCAAGCAATCACAAAAACGTTATTTAGACGAGTTAGTTGATTTTTTAGCAATACCCAGTATTTCTACGGACTCATCTCATAATAATGATGTCATAAACTGTGCTGATTTTTTAAAAAAGCATTTAATCGAGGTTGGTTTTCAACAAGTTGACGTAATTTCTACAAAACGACATCCGATCGTATATGCCGAGTATATTCAAGATAAACACTTGCCGACGGTTTTGATTTACGGGCATTACGATGTACAACCCGCTGAACCCTATGAATTATGGGAGTCAGACCCCTTTAAAGCCGTCATAAAAAATGACTATATTTATGCAAGAGGGGTTGCCGATGATAAAGGCCAAATTTTTTGCCATATTAAGGCCGTAGAAGCCTATATAAAAAATAATGTGGCATTGCCAGTAAACGTAAAATTTGTGATAGAAGGCGAAGAAGAAATCGGCAGTTTAAATTTACCTGAATTTATACGAGAAAATAAAGAAAGATTAAAAGCTGACATTGCCTTGATATCTGATTCCCCCATGTATGCAAAAGGGCAGCCGTCGTTGTGTTTTTCGTTACGGGGTTTGTTGTATGTAGAATTGTTTGTAAAAGGCCCTAACAAAGATTTACATTCGGGGCAGTTTGGCGGCTTGGTTCAAAACCCGATTCACGCATTGGCAGTACTATTAGCCAGTTTTAAAGACGAGCATGACAACGTAGTTATAGAAGGGTTTTACGACGATGTGCCACAAATTTCAGAGCGAATAAAGCAATCGTTATCTGGTGTTCCAAATAGTGATGAGACATTAAAAAAAGACTTAGATGTTACTACGCTAGTAGGGGACACTACTTTTTCAAGCAATGAACGTAAATGGCTACGTCCAACTTTAGATTGTAACGGTATTTATGGTGGCTATACAAAAGAAGGCGCTAAAACGATTATTCCATCAGAAGCCTCAGCAAAAATTTCAATGCGCTTAGTAGGCAAACAAGACCCAGAAGATATTTTAGCAAAAGTAAAAGCACATATAAGCAAGCATACTCTAAAAGGCGTTACAACAAGACTTGAGCTGCATAGTTATGCTAAACCAGCGTCTATGTCTATAGATAGTAAAGCCATGCATGCTGCCCAAAAAGCGTTTGAAAGAAGTTATCAAAACACCCCGTATTACGTAGGCGAGGGCGGTACAATTCCTGTGGTGGCTGATTTTAAAGAGTTATTAAGTATAGATACGGTAATGATGGGCTTTAATTTGCCAGACGATGGCATTCATTCACCAAATGAGCGTTTTGGCTTAGAAAACTTTTATAAAGGTATTGAAACATCACTATATTTTTTGGATGAATTAAGAAATGCGTAGGTTTCGATATCTCAGAATTCTATCGTTATTTAATTTTTATATGGGATGATTATAATTCTATTTATAAGTCTTAATTTTCCCTGCTTTTAATAAACTAAAATAGTCTTTGTTCCATTTCACAACTTTGGGAGATAGCAATAATAGTGCAATCATATTCGGAATAACCAGCAAACCCACTAAGGCGTCTGAAATATTTACTACGAGATTTAATTCTTGTGTAGCACCTACAATGATAAATAGTACAAAAATACATTTAAACAGAAGTATATACGATTTTCCGAATAAAAAATTAATAGCGGTTTCTCCGTAATAAGCCCAGGTTATAATCGTTGAAAAAGCAAAGAAAAATACCGAAATCGTAATGAATATAGACCCAAATCCTTCAAAGAATTTATCAAAAGACCGAGTTGTTAAGGCTATGCCTTGAGAGGCCTTTACGGCTTCAATATTATCGATATAAATGTGATTGTCTTTTTCACTTGGAACAAACAAAAAAAGTAAATTCTTGCTGTCTTTTGGAACGTTAATAATCGCAGATTTCCATTCATTTTTATGCTTAAAATTACTAATGCTAAATCCGCTATGACTGCTTTTATCATCAGAACTTAATGTCGCTACTTTTTGTTGATCTTGATAAACCTCAACCTTAAAATCACCTTGTTTTTTAAAGTAGGCAAAACGTATGGTAGAATTTGGGACGTCGTTAAACAGCACTGGCAAAGCATTAGCAATAGAGCTAGAGCCGGTAAATTCTTTGATGTTTTTCCCGTCTATATGGCTTTGTAAGCGACTGCTTTCTTTTGGTGCTTGTTGTTGGTTAATCGTCTTCCAAGGCAAAGAGTGATAAATATCTTTTTTTTCAAACGAATAACTTAAACCGTCATTCACATACATGTTAGTTCCAAAATTACCGCTCATAATAATGACTAATGCTGTAGCAGTGCATACGATAATTGTATCGATAAAGGGTTCTAAAGACGCTACGATTCCCTCACGAATAGGGTAGTTGGTTTTAACTGCGGCATGTGCAATAGCGGCAGAGCCTAGCCCAGCCTCGTTTGAAAAAATAGCACGTCGAACTCCTGCCATTAATACAGCCACAAACGAGCCTCCAGCAACCGCATTACCGGTAAAAGCATCGCTAAAAATAATCGAAAATGCTTCTGGAATTAGATGGCTGTTCAAGATGCAAATTAGTACAGCTCCGCCTATATATACAAAACACATAAAAGGAACAATCGCCGATGCAACAGTGCCAATGCGATTAATGCCACCAATAATTACCCCTAAAGTTAAGATGAACAAAAATATGCCTGAATATAACTTAGAAATATCGTAATATTCGTATAAAGCCGCTGCTGCTTGATTCGATTGAAATAAAGCAGCCACCCCAATAGAGGCGAGAGCTATGGCAACTGCATAAAAATAGGCCATAGGCTTCATGGTTAAGCTAGAAAACCCATGTTTTATGTAATACATGGGGCCTCCGTATACCTCGCCCGTTTGTTTGTTTTCTTCGCGATAATGTGTGGCAAGTGTACATTCAGCAAACTTAGTGGCCATGCCAAAAAAACCAATTACCCACATCCAAAAAATGGCACCTGGTCCGCCAACAGCAATGGCAATAGCTACACCAGCGATATTTCCTAGTCCAATAGTTCCAGAAAGAGCCGCTGATAAAGCCTGAAAGTGAGTAATTTGTCCTTTTTCGTTTGGGTTATCATATTTGCCACGAATTAAATCAATTGCATGTTTTAAACTGGTAATCTGAATAAACCCTAATCTAAAAGTAAAGAAAATACAGCCTAATAAACATAATCCAACTACCGGCCAATTCCAAATAAATCCAGCCGCCTGAGCGATAAAATCTTGCATAATACACACCCTTTAATTTTTTAGAGACTTTTTAAAGTATAAATTATTAAATTACGACATACAACGCAAATAAGGGGATAGTATTATTTTATGTTTAAAAAAGAGTGTGCTTTGGAATGCCTTGAGAGAATTGGTTTTTTTTAACTCTAAGTACTAATTCATAAGAAGGAGTTTGCAATGAAAATTGGTGGAATTTATACAGCTGTTCGAAAGGCTGTGCAGAATTTGATGACCAAAGAAAAAGACAATAGTGTAAGAAAAGTTGCGTTTCATTTTTTACGCGGGCCCGTGGATCCGGTTAATAACCCTCCAAAAGTTGCATTTCAAGTGTTTAGTCAAGAAAGCCGTGAAGCTAAACGTGTGATTACTGACCTTGAGAAACATGTTAGACAATTTTGCAGCGAAGACCTGAGTCTTAAAGAAATAGGAATACAAATTTTACAATGTATAAAAGGCTCATCATTAAATAAAGAAGTTTTTAGACATGATTTGGGTGTCGAATTAGTTAGAAACTATGGGGTTGAATCATGCGATGCATTCACATTGATAGATTTGAAAAGGGATTCCTTACTTTGGGATATGCTTGCAGATCCAGGTAACTGGACGCATGAGCGAAGAATTCTTCATTCATCTATAAAAGATCAACGATTAAAATCCATCATACGTTTATCAACAGAGGTCACAAGTAATTCACAAGTAAGACCCAATACTTGGATTGCACAAAGAGGATCTAGTGGATCCGGAAAAACAACATCATTACGTAATATGTTTCCTAACTTAAGCGACTATTTTTTTAATGGTGTAATCAATCCTGACCTTGTTAAGTCACAGTTAATGAGTCTCCCAGAAATGCTTGGGAAAGATGGCTTTTCTATGTCAACCCACTTAGGCCATCACTATGAAGGGTCTCAATTAATGTACCAAACTGCCCAACATGTAAAAACTTTAACATCCCATCTTTTAATAGAAGATACCCGACTTGCCGATCTATCAGCAATTCATTCACTTTTTGATACAGCACGAGCCACTTCTCGGGCTGTTCATATTAATGATCACCATGCCTCTATAGAACAAGCATTCTTAACTATTCTGAGGAGATTACCTGGTGGTAAAGACCCTGTAGTACCTTGGAAAGCATTTGAAAAGGGGGTAGTAGGATCAGCAAAAACACGCCCTGAGTTAGTTTCAAGACTTGGTGAGCCCGTAATAGTTGGGTATAAATTATTTGCATTTAATGCAGGTAATCAAAAATTAGTTGTTGATATGAAAAATGGGAAATTAAATATTGTCGATCAAAAATCTTATCAAGAAATTCAAGCTCATTCTTCAAGCGTTGAAGAGGAAGTAGCTGAGTTTGCTAATACTCCTCTTTCAATTAATAGTATTAATACAATTCTTAAAAATAGCTCTGAGAAATTTTATGAAATTGATCATAACAATTTAACTATGTATATTGGACTTACGCCCAAAGAGATAATGAATAAACGATCTCAATTAAGACCGAGCACTGCTTAATAGGAAGTCATTCGTTTATATAGCTTTAGATTGATTTTCACGCACAATAGTTACCACCGATAAAAGATCTTTTATTAGGGTATTTACCCATTCTGGATCCGAAGATTGTACTGGTGATTTCGCAATAGAACCCGCTAAAGGGCGCCCGCCCACATTGGGATATCGTTGGGGGAATTTTGTTTTGAGCCCAAAATAAACGGTTGTTAAGTCCATAACCTGATGATAGCCATCTTTTACAGATCGAAACTTAACTTGATAGCCATTATTATGTCTAATAATACACAAGATAGAGATATCTCTTTGCATGTCGTTGCAGTGTGTTGTCATAAATTCTGAAAACGTCGAACCCTCAATATCAGGATCAGATTCTTTTAAGTACAAACATAACATACGACCAAAAACAGCACAGGTTCCGGGATTAAACGTTTGAGGATTATCAAGAATAGCACTTGTATATCCAGTTAATATATCATTTTTTTTGGATTGACCTGCTAAAAAATCTTGAACACATTTCATAAATACCTGATGTTCTGCAGTAGTATTAACAGCAGTAGTCGACTTGCCAGACGAAAATTCTTCGTATTTAGTTGCAAATTCTAAAGCGGGTTCAACTATAGCTAAAGTATCTGCCATTTTTTTTAGTCCGGCCTCTACATCTTGTTGTTCTTTATAAAGAATGGCAAATAAAGCTAAGGTCTGCTTAGGAATAGTCGAGCTCAAAATGCTATAATCATTATACAAAGCGGTTGCTTTAAGTAAATGTTGGTGTTTGTATAAAAAATTAGGTCTATCGGCATTCTTTAATACAAAATGAGCTAATACGATATCAGAATCGGCATGATCCATGAGTACAAATGCGTTTTTTAACTTATTTAATGCATTCTTGTCACCAAGCTTATGGCAACGCAGTATAAGGTCTGTAACAAGCGATGTCGTGCAAGTTCGAGACAAACTGTTGTCAGGATAGTGATGATCTATATGTAAAAAATTTCCTGTTTTCAACCTAAACGGATCTAAAATATGTCTGTTTTTTTCTTCTTCAGTTATAACTGATTCTACGCTATGCATGTCGCCAAGCAGGTCATAGTATTTCTCTCCACAAAGAGCATTAATTTTAGGCGTAATGATATTTTGAATACGTTGAGAAGGATCCCAATTAAAATCTAAAACTGCCGCTATTCTTTCAGGATATCTCCTCTGAAATTCAGTTAAGGCATCGGAAAAAAAAGAGGCGTATAGATATCCAATTTCTTTTCTCTTTGAATAAAGTAAATCAGGAGTTTGTTCAAAATTAAGCGAAGGATATCTTTTCTTTAAAATAGACGATAAACCTGAGGTAGGATGAAGATTAATATTTGATTCTCCTATTAAAGCTCTTGTGAATTTATTGACCAGATTTTTTATCATTCCGCGCATAGATTAAGATTGTAACACTCACGTTTTAAAAAAAACATATTCAAAGACTATGGGTAATAGCAAAGTAGGCTTTCTATTGCTTGCTTAGCAGCTGCTTGTTATTCTTTTTGTATGATAAATAAATCAAAAATTATTGTTATTTCTGGGCCATCTGGGGTTGGTAAAGGGGCTATTATTTCTAAATTACTTACAAACTCTTATAACATAGAATTAACCGTATCGGCCACAACACGCCAAAAACGAGAGGGCGAAATAGAAGGAAAACATTATTATTTTTTAAACCACACTGAATTTTCTAAACGTATAGAAGACGATCAATTTTTAGAGTATTGTAAAGTGCATGACAATTTTTATGGTACCTTAAAGAGTGAGTTGAAACGCATACAGGATTTGGGTAAAACAGTATTAATTGAAATGGATATTCAAGGAGCTCAAAAAATAAAGTCTCATATGTCTGAGGCGCTGTTTATTTTTATCGCTCCCCCAAGTATGGAAGAACTAGAAAAACGCCTTAGAAGCCGAAACACCGAATCTGAAGAAAGTATTCAAAAACGCTTACAAACAGCTAAGCTTGAATTACAAAGCATTCGGGGGTACAATTCCGTGATCGTTAATGATTGTCTAGAAAAGGCAATTCATGAAGTTAAAGACATTATTAATATATATAATTGAGGTCAACAATGGAAGATATAAACAACCCACAATACAAATTAGAAGATTGTTACAAGGTAAATCGCAACAGATTTTTAGTATGTGCCGCTGTTTCAAAACGTGCTAGACAACTTGAAGAAGGTGCAAAACCTTTGGTTAAGATTGATATGAACAGACCGTTTAATGCCATTAATGTTGCTATTAAAGAATTTGTTTTAGGTGAAGTGACTTTTGAAGTTTCAAGAAATACAGATAACGATATGGAATTATTAGCAGGATTAGATAAAACTTTAGATGAAGAATTAGAAGAAGAATCAAAACGCGAAGAAGAAGAAAAAGAAAAAACAACAAAAAAATCAAAACGCTCGACTGCTGTCTAGTACGGAGCGCAGTTGCGACAAAAACTTTTACTCTGTATAACAGGAAGTATTTCTGCTTATAAAACAGCCGAATTATTGCGTTTACTCGTAAAAGAAGATTATAGTGTTACTACTGTTGTAAGTGACTCAGCTACAAAGTTTGTTTGTCCTTTTTTGCTTCAAAACTTAAGTAATACACCTTGTTATACAGAAAAAGATTTTTGGTCTGAAAACAATTTGCATATTAATCTTGCTAGAGGTCATGATGCATTAATTATAGTGCCCGCATCCGCCAATACGCTTTCAAAATGCTCCTTGGGTTTTGCAGATAGCCTTATAACAAATATATATCTCGCATTTGAGGGGCCTGTCTTAATGTGCCCTGCTATGCATAGCGAAATGTATACTCATTCTGCTATTCAAATAAGTATTAAAAAATTGATAGAACAGGGCGTGTTTATTTTTGGCCCTGAATATGGAGAGCTTGCCTCAAATCATATAGGGAATGGCCGTTTAGCAGACTTAACTAGTATAGTTGAGATAATTCCAGCCTTATTTTTAGCACCACTTCGATTAGAAAATAAACGTATCTTGATTACCAGTGGGGGATGTATCGAGCGAATTGACCCTGTACGTTTCATAAGCAACCAGTCTTCAGGGCGTTTGGGTAAGCAATTATCGTTATTGGCCTTACTTTATAAAGCTAAAACTAGCTTTATTACAAGTAAAGTAGTGACAGATTGTGGGTATGAAACGTTGCGGTTTTTTGAAAGCAGTGATGATTTATATCGGGAAACGCATGATTTATTACCATCATCTGATGTATTGATTATGGCGGCGGCGGTATCTGATTTTAAAGCAAAATACTCTGATAAAAAATTAAAGCGACATTCAGATTCTGTTTCTTTAGAACTTGAATCAACTCGAGATATATTGCAATCATTGTCTAAAAATAAATCAAAAAAATTATTTATAGGCTTTAATTTAAGTAATGATGACGAGTTAGAAAAAGAAAGTATTCGAAAAGTTAAAGAAAAAAACTGTGATTATATTATCGGGAATACCGCAAAAAATTTAGGCGCTGATTTGCGTTCTTATAGTATTTATACACAAGAAAGCTGTATTCTAAAAAAAGAAGCCACTTCATTAAGTGAAATGGCTTATGATATTTTGAGCTTAATTTAGTTAAATATAAAAAAGATTATTTTTTATATTTAAAAATGAATCTATCATCGTTATAATCGCAATGTTTCTTGGGAATTGGTAAATCTGCCGAAAGGCAGGGCCTCTACATAGCAAAATTTATTTTTGACAGTATGTAAGGAGGTGAGGCCATGACAGATTGGTTATTAATTATTTATTATCTAATGAAAATTTGGATATTAATATTTGAAGTAATCGCTGCTCTGGCTGATATGCTTGACGGCTAGTTAGCCAGAGCAAAAACCCCAATTCCCAAGGAACTGTTTTCCTAAAAATAGCATAATATAAACTATTTTTTCAATATTTATTTGATTTTGTTTAACCGAATTTAATTTGCTAAATGAGACTGTCGCAAAACAGCCCAACATAAAAATCAGCGACGTCGCCAAATGCCCAAGATGGGTAATTTCTAGCATGGCGCAGTTCTATGGAAATAGAATAAGCCGGGCTAGAATTGCTCAGATTGGGTGTTTCGCGACAGAGCTTAAATTTTCTTTTCGTCTGAAGTGTCTGACTCTGTTTCGTTACGGCCTTTATCAAACTCTTTTTTTGCCTGACCGATTGACTTTGCAAATTTTGGGATAGCCGATGAACCAAATAATACAAAGATAACCAAAGCAATAATTAATAACTCTTGTGTTCCTAACATGATTTCTCCTTATTCATAGATATCGAAAGAATTACCTACATTCTTCCAAAAAAGCTCTATCTTTCGAAAGACTTTCCCAATCCCGCGAGCGAGCGATGGGTAATCATTCGGTTTAACAAATACTATAATAGACAATACAATAATTATCCATTCATAAAAACCTAAACTAAACATATCAACCCAGCTTAAATATCTTTGAAATAAGTATAACAATAAAATAGAGAACAATTAATGGCCCTGCAAGTAATAGCTGTGAAATAACGTCAGGGGGTGTAAGAATTGCCGATATAATAAAAATCGCTACAATCATATACCGACTATTAGAAAACAATGTTTTACGCGACATTATGTTAAATGTCATCAGTAATATTAATATAATAGGAAACTGAAATAGTACAGCTAAATAAGCCATAATATTAAAAGCAAAGAAAATATTTTCAGAATAAGTAAGTAGAATACCCACATTATCCGGAATAAAGTGTGAACTTAACAAAAATTTTAAAGACACAGGCAATAAAATAAAATAGCTATAAATAAAGCTAAAAACAGATAAGATAAAACTAGAAATCAATGATAAAATGAGTATTTTTTTTTCACGTCTTTTTAAGCCAGGCATTAAGAATCTTAAAGCATGAAATACAAAAACAGGAATTGATAAAATAATTCCAAAAAGTATCGAAAATTTAAATTTAATAACGACTCCCTCTAAAACAGACTTAATATAAAATTGCTGCTCAATTTTAGGGCTGCTATTAACAAAAGGTTGCGATAATAAGTGATAAAAAGTGTCGTAATAGACATAAGCAAAAATGGCTAAAAGTATTACAGATATACCACAATAAAGAACCCGATTACGGAATTCTTTAATATGTTCTAATAATGGTTGAGACATGTTAATTAAAGTTAATTAAATTTCCAGGGAAATCTAAAGCCAAATTTTCTTTAGAATAGTCACCTTCTTGTTGAGAAGCTTGAAATTTGGGATCTTTAGCTCTAAGAATATTTAAGTGTTGCCCTTTACGTTTAAAAAAGTGTTGTAATTTTTTTACTTTCACACTTTCTTGATATTTATGAATAGGATTATCGCTGCTCTCCTCAATAATATAGGCATTAGAACCGTTTATAGACATAATGAGTAAAGAATCCATAATCATATCGTTCATCATAAAATTATTAGGACTTTTTTTATTTTGCTGGCTTTGACTATCTAAAAAAGTCGTTAATTTTGATAAATGATTTTTGATGTTTTTTAGCGAATCTATAATTAATATGTCTTTTTTGTCTAATATGATTTTTCCTTCTGATTGCTGCGTAGATTGACTGTCATTATTAGGCTCTTTTTTAGTTTGTTTTAATGATAGATATGCTAATAAAGCGGCAACAGCAGTAGCAGAAACAACTATTATAAGCGGAGTAGTTAATTTGAAAGATAATACTGTGTTTAATACGATCAGCGCACTAATAAACAAGACAAGATTTGAATATTTCTTGATTTTATTAATTATCATCTTAAGCAGTAGTATAGCGGGTTATTCTTTATTTTTTAATAGAGTAATGATAATTCAAAATAAATTTTAAACTCTAGCTACCAAACGCCTATAGTAGCTAGAGTTTTTTTGAGCTATCTGACCGTTACTTCATGTGTTTTTGGCTTTATCTCTTCTTTTTTTGGTATAACAATATTTAAAACACCGTCTTTAAAACTAGCATCAA
>JBILGQ010000063.1:0-6285 GCA_044350955.1 Candidatus Marinamargulisbacteria bacterium
TTTTGGTTCAAATTGGCTTGTTTTTTGTGTTGGGGGGATTTTCGTTGCAAGAGAGTTCTATTAGTATTTTAGGGTCTTTATTTGCCTTATTTTCAGCTATGTCTTATGCGCTTTATATTTTATTGAATCAAGAGACGGTTAAAAAAATCGGTTCAGTGTTGTTTACTGTGTATGCCCTTGGGTTTTCGTTTTTATATGTTGTGATTCATTATGGGCTTGCATTTCAAAGTCATATCAATTTAGGGATTAGCGCAAAGGCCCTGGGCATTATTATTGTAATGGCCTTGTTTTGCACAGCTTTGCCGTTGTTGTTAATATCAGAGGGAATTTTGCGTGTCGGAGCTACCCGTTTTGCTCTTATTAATGCCTCTGGCCCAGTTCTGACTATTGGCTTTGCTGTGTTGTTTTTACAAGAGACTTTGAACATGTCGCAATTTTTGGGGGCTTTGTTTGTGGTGCTTGTTATTTTGTATTCAGAGATTCGGGGTTTTAATAAAATTTTATAATAATCAGCAACGTAATCGCTAATTATTACTAATAATCAGCGAAATCATTGCTGATAATATGACATTTTTGATATACTTGTCTTATGAATAAATCGTATAAACGGTTATTAGATCTTAATCAGCTTTTATTAAAAAAATCGTATTTTTTGTTTGGCCCAAGAGCCACCGGAAAAACCTTTTTAATTCATAGTAGTTTGGGTGAAAATACGTTTGTTATCGATTTATTAAAGCAACAGTTTTACCTGGAATTATCTGCGCGTCCTTATATGTTAGAACAATTGATTGACAGTGAAAAAAGAAAAAATCCCAATTTATCTATAGTGGTCATCGATGAAATTCAAAAAATACCGACTTTATTAAATGAAGTACATCGTTTAATCGAAGAAAGCTCTCTTCACTTTTTGTTAACTGGAAGTAGTGCCAGAAAGTTATTAGTTGGGAATGCGAATTTATTGGCCGGACGTGCAAGACGAGCCGACATGTTTCCTTTGGTTCAAAAAGAAATTCCAAATTTTGATTTAAATCGCTACTTATTATATGGCGGGCTACCGGCCATTTATACTAGTGATGAACCCGAAGAAGATCTTGATGCTTATGTATCTACCTATTTAAAAGAGGAAATTTTACAAGAAGGGTTTGTTCGAAATTTATTGCCCTTTTCTAGGTTTTTATTGCAAGCTTCGCTTAGTAACGGAGACATCTTGAATTTCTCAAAAATTGGAAATGATGCCCAAATCCCACCTTCAACGGTTCGTGAGTATTTTCATATTTTAGAAGATACTTTATTAGGTACATTAGTACCAGCTTGGACGCAATCAAAAAAACGAAAGGCTATTTCAACAGCAAAATTTTATTTTTTTGATTGTGGGGTAGCCCATTTTTTCGCAGGTATCAAGCGATTAGATCCTGGCACTTACCACTACGGAAAAGCTTTTGAACAATGGATTGGCATGGAAATTAAAGCGGCCAACAGCTATTTAAGGGCTAAAAAAACGATTTCCTTTTGGCGATCCATTCAGCATGATGAAGTTGATTTTATTATCGGAAACGACGTAGCTATCGAGGTTAAATCATCTTTACATGTCAATGAACGACATGCCAAAGCACTTAAAAAATTAAAAGAAGAAGGTCTGTTAAAAGAGTACTTGTTGGTATCTCAAGATGTGGTCGAAAAATCAGTTAACGACATTCACTGTATTCATTGGCGCACTTTTTTAGAGAGACTTTGGGCTGGGCATTATTTTTATGATTAAAGGCTATGAGAATACGAATTCTACTAAAGTAGTATTTAAATAGTATTTATTTTCGACTTAGGTATACTATTACCTTACATCCTTTTTAGCTATATTGCCTCCTGTCTTGAGATAAAAAATAGGAGGAATAAAAATGAGTACACCAATTTCCGGAGAAAATCAGGCGAAGTTAGTTCGAATTGGGGGGAGAAAGAGTTCTAATGATAAAGGGTTACAACAAACAGATGTTAATGCTGGTAAAGAGCTGCAAAAAACTCAAAGTACGGTAATTTCAAATCCTAATGAACTGATGGGCAGAATTGCACAGCTTGCTTCGGCTATAAAAAATGAAACAGATAAAGGGGCTAATTTTAAGGTTATCCGTCCGATTAAGAGTTCTGATTGGATGGATTTCAGAGAATTTTCACAGTGTGTAGGGTAAGTGCATGAGTTGCAGCAACTATGTTAGACAATCAGTTGAATCTATTAGTTTTATTATTATTCAGGCTACAAATTTATGTAATTTAAATTGTACGTATTGTTATTTAGATGGAAGGAAAACACCTGGTAGAATTTCGTTTGATACAGTAGATGTGCTATTTAAAAAACTAAGTGAGTCCTCGTATATCCAGAAGCCTATAAAAGTGAATTGGCATGCTGGAGAACCTTTGGTTGCAGGTATAGATTTTTATAAAGAAGCCTTTAAAATTGCGAGAAAATATTTTTCTAAAGACGAAATTTCTCATTTATTTCAAACAAATGCGACCTTAATTACAGAGGAATGGGTTCGCTTTTTTATTGAAGAAGATGTAAAAATAGGCATTAGTTGTGACGGACCTGCGCACATACAAGATTTACAACGCGTTAATTGGGCCGGCAAAGGGATGTCTAAATATGTTCAGCGGGGTATAGATTTATTGCGGAAACATAATATTCGATTGCAGGGTTTATGTGTGATAACAAACAATAATATTGATTATCCGAATGAAGTTTATGATTATTTTAAAGAGAACCAGTTTAAAAACCTAGCTTTTAACCTTGAGGAAGTGGAAGCTATTCATAAACATACGTCTTTTACTTCTTTAAGTGATGAAGAAGTAAAGAATAAGTATAATCGGTTTTTAAAAACTTTTTTTACTCGGATGAAGGCCGATAATTATGTCATAGAACTGAGGGAGTTTAGTTATTGGGGAAGTTTAATTCAAGAAAAATCAAATAATTCTGCCTATAAGGTACCCAGAACACCTTTTGGGATTTCAACCTTAAGCTTCGATAAAGAAGGTAATATTGTTGCATTTGCACCCGAGTTATTATCAGGTATACCAGAAAATAAAAAAGAATTTGTAGTCGGAAATATACATGAGATTGATTCGTTAGGCAGTATACAACAAGATCCGCGCTATCAATATCAATTAGATGCAATTGTGGAGGGAATAAAAAAATGCGAGGCCACTTGTTCTTATTTTGATTTATGCGGAGGGTGTTTTCCGTCGAATAAATATTATGAAAACAATACATTTGATAGTAGTGAAACAAAACATTGTAAGTACTTTGTAAAAGGAAATGTAGATAGTATTTTAGATTGGGTAGAAGCCGGAAATTCAGCAGTGAATGCTTAGCCGAATACCATGTGTATTGCTCGATTTGCCTCAAAATAATGTGAAGAAATCATACGATGAGCCTTACATTAAATCTGTTTTAAACGACACTACGCAGTTTAACAAAGAGATATTTCCATTAATTGATAGCCTTGTAGAGAGCCGAGATGTCATGGGGTCTATTTGTGTGTTAAGACATTTAAAAAAGCACGATAGATTTTATGAATACGAATTAAATGAAGTCTTTAATTTTTTGTCTAAAGAGCATTCTTTTTTAGTTCAAAAATTTTTGATGAAATTCAAGTCCTTTAATCATTTAGGAGAGTACTTTTTACTGAAATATAATCCTGAATTACAGTCTTTATCTTTTGTAAAGACGCTTGTTGAAACAGCTAGTATAGATTGTTTGTATTCTATGTGTTTGCTTCAAAATAAAGCAATAAATTCTTTAGTATTTAAGAAGATATCTCGGCTTAAGCCTGAAAAAGACTATGGTCTTTGTTTTCGAATTATTGACGGTTATCAGTTTATAAGTTTGAGTGAGTTTGCTTTGAAAAAATGCATGAATTTTTGCTTGTTTGAGCGTTTTTCAGAGCATTGTTTTTTTGTTGCGAATAACTATAGTTTAAATCAACAGTTAGAGACTCTTGCGGGTCGCTTAAAATTGGGATTAAAAAAATCAGCATTTATTTTTAAGCAAGATCATACTTTTTATGTTCAAATTGAGGCTTCTGAAAAACAAATTCAGGCTTATTTTTTAAGTTCTTGTGGCCATTATCAAGACTATAGGTTTAATAAAATGGAAGCGGTTCTAATAAAATACATCCCTGAAATGCGTTGTCATAGATTTAAAGAATCTACTCAGCGTCTAAAATTAGGGGGTGCTGTACATGCTATTGCATTTTTTAGGCTTTGTCACAGTGTAGAATTAAGTAAATGCTTTGATGAGCAACAATTAAGTGGGGGTGTTTTAGAGTTTCCTGATTTCTTGATTAGTATGTCTGAAATAAAGGGACTAGATTTAGTTGAGACTATTCATGTAGATGGCAAGCCTTATCCTTTAGCCATGCAACGGTTTCATATGAAATTAAAAGAAGTCGTCATAAAAAATTAGCTATAAATCAGATTGATCTAGAAAAAAATTCCAACAGCTTTACCCAAAGCAACTTATCACCGTTATTATTTATAGTTGTCAAAGATAAATCTGGTAAAAAGCAACTTCACATTGCCATATTTGCCACTCCTGCCACCAGACGTTATCAAAAAGTACTAAAAGACATTCATGCACTTAAGCACTGGAAAATGGCATCAAGCTTCACTCATTTTATCGTAAGGTCATATCAAAAAACGTAAAAAACAATTACCTTTGCGATCAATCGCGCATCCTATGATTTACTCCAATATAACAGGTGATAATATACCTGAAGTTAAAAAAGTAACTAAAAAAGGCCTCTCATTATGAGAGGCCTTTTGATACTACATTTAAGCTTGTCGCCAATGGTCCCTAGAGAGCGAGTTCACTTCTTGTATAGACTTCAAATAATGCGTTATCTTCATAGCTTCACAAGCCTTCGAGAAATTACTGGATTCGCCTGATACATAAGACGAGATCATAAACATCTTTTCGATTTGACGAAGAGCTTCTTCATTAGTTAAAGGACGTTCGCGATACGGAGCATCCTTAAATTCTTCTAATAAGTATTTTAAAAGCTGCGGTGCAAAGAGCTTACCTTGAGACAACATTGGCACATCCCTTAAAGCTGGATAAACTTCAAATGCTTTTCGAATAGGATCTTCTAAAAAAGGAAAATGTGTACAAAAAAGCCCGCCTGTAATTGCCCCGCTGTCTTTTATATGCTGTGGTAACCCGTGCAAAAATTCTTTCATATCATCGTTTACTATTTTCTCTATTTGATGAGGGGGTGCTCCTCCTTCTATCGCTGCAACCCAACCTTTGGGTCCGTAAGAATGCACATACAGTTTGGGCTTTGGCCCATGCCACTCTGGCGGACCCCACTCTGCTTTGCTATGAATTTCATTTAAGGTTTTTTGAAAGATTTGCGTTGTATTGGCAACGTGATATGTTGCAAAAACAAATATATGCATTTCGGGCCCTGTTTCAGAATGAAGATATATTCGGTTCTTTGCTGCCTCATATAAGGCTTCTGCGCTCTGAGTAATAATTTGCACTGGAGGATTAGGTAACCCAATACCGGAAAGTTTATTCAGACAATCAACCGAAAATATTGTTGAGGCCGTATTGCACGCAATATATGATAAACCTGGATCTTTACGTAAAAGTGCCTTAATAAACATTAAAGACGAAGCGAGTTTTGATAATTGGTCTGGAGCCAAGTTCCCGTAGGGGGCGAATGAAGTATCTCCAAAATGAACCATAGAGAAATCGACATATTTCTCCCGCACCAGCTGTACCAGTTTTATGAATTCAGGCAATTTTAGAAATCCTTTCAAAAGTTCGATGGCAAATATCAATCCACCAAGTCCCGAATCTGAACAAATTACCTCACGTGTTGTTGATGTCGAGGGTGCTTTCAATTCCAGACAACGTTCGTAAAAGGGTTTGCATAAATACTCCCATCGCTTGTGAATTGGATCACTTATATCGGATGGAAAACCGAATATGCCAAACATTGTATTCTTAAACTCATTAAATGGTCCATGAATAGGAAGGTAATTGGGGGCTACAAAGGGAATACCATGTTTGAATGCAGTTGTATGCATATCAGAGGCCTTATTGGGATCTTTCGGGAACTTGTTGTGCCCTGATTCCCCTGTATTAATGGAGGACTTTGCTCTACTAACCCCCGTTTTCAAACCGACTCTACTATTTTTTCCAGTCGATCTAATCATTGCTCTAAGAGTTAATCTACTAAGCATTGCTTTTCTCCCTTAACATAGCCCATCCTGTCGAAGAGATTAAGAATCCTA
>JBILGQ010000064.1:0-6251 GCA_044350955.1 Candidatus Marinamargulisbacteria bacterium
GATCAAAGCCCGATCCTAATAACGCACACAAACCAGCTTTTTTAAAACGATCATGATAGTCCCATTGCCATTTATAGCAAAACTTCGCTTCGTCTATAGGCTCATAGTTAGCCGTATCTACATAATGTGCGCCGGCTGCTAAACAGGCTTCCATAATTGATAAATCTTGATAGGGTAATGCCATATTAATAACCAAATATGGATTAATTTTTTTTGTTAATTCAGTAAAAACAACCGTGTTATCGGCGTTGCATTGATGAAGGGTGATGCGATCACCCAAGGTATCTTGAATACGAACAAAACTTTCATTACTTTTTACAACTACATGTATGTCTGTAAAGATATCAGATAAGCTTAGCGCTTTTCGTATCACGACGTTACCTGCTGATCCTGCACCTACAATTAAAACTTTTGTCATATTCACACCCCACTATTTTTAATGTTGGGTAATCATATACTAAAAGTTCTGGTTGTAAAATAGTAAATGCCTCCTAAATTTTTTGTTCGTAAATAGCTTCAGTTTTTTGCTATCAAAATCGCAGCTTTCAAACAAGATTTTGACACTCTAAATTACAGCAATTTCAACCCCTTTTTCAGCAATAATTTACAGCTATATTTTACAGCAATAATTCACTTTAATAAGAAGAAATTTTTACAGTATTTATTATAGCTTTAATTTTATAATCGACATGAAACGTGTCTTACACTAAATCTTTAGAATTTTTTCTTGCCAGCATTGCTATTCGTTTTATATACTGGTCTCTCACTGGCACTCCCCTGTAGCTCAGCGGCAGAGCAAGCGGCTGTTAACCGCTAGGTCGTTGGTTCGAATCCGACCGGGGGAGCCATGTTTGGGTCTATGAAAACAATCCTTAAATCACTATTCGTTACCTTTTTTAAAATCGGTTGTCTTGCCTGGGGCGGGCCTATTACTCAACTAAATTTAATCAGAGAAAAAGCCGTAGAAGAAAAAAAATGGATCACGCCCGATATCTTTAAAAAAACCTTAGCTATCTATCAATTACTCCCCGGCCCAGAGGCAACCGAAATGTCGGTTCATATAGGTGTTTCAAAAGCAGGCAAACTAGGCGGTTTTGTTGCAGGATTAGCCTTCATTTTACCCGGATTTGTTTTAATGCTTTTAATCTCGTTCATTTATAAATCAGCCGGAAGAACTGCCCTATTACCACTTTTTTTATTTACAAGTCCAGTCGTTACGGCACTTATCGTCAGAGCCTTACATAAAATCGCCCAAAATCATTTAAATTTAAGCCTAAAAAGCCTGTTTCCTTTTGTAATTGGCTTAATATTTAGTGCCCTTAACTGCCATTTTTTTATGGCATTTTTACTCTGTATATTACACGAACTTTTCCTATTACGATTCAATCGCCACATTGCCCTCTTTATTAGCATAATAATAGCGCTAATCCTACTCTTCGGAAATGCGTATGATAATAAACATTCTATCGAAAAAGCGCCTAAAATTATTTCCAATTACGAAGCCTCTTTATTTATTGAAGGATTAAAAGGAGGATTATTAACCTTTGGTGGCGCCTATACCGCCATACCATTTTTAAACGAAAGCATGGTAGAAAAAAACCATCTTATTACGAAAGATACCTTCTTCGATTCACTGGCTATCATGACTATTATTCCGTCACCCCTTGTCATGTTTGTCACATTTTTAGGATTTCAAATCAATGGATTTGTAGGAGCGATATTGATAACGATAGGCATGTTTTTACCCGCTTTTTTATTTTCTATCTTAGGGTTTAATGTACTTGATAAACTCATTCATACTAAAATTTTACATACAGTCCTTGAAAGTGTATCCAGTGCCGTAGTTGGTGTTTTAGCCTATACCAGTTACCACATTTTTATGTCTTCTATGAACTCAATTTCTACTGCTATAGTCTTTACTATTGCCCTAATTTTACTGTATTCAATTAAGCACAAAGCACTAAGCCCTGCATTAATTTTGATTACTGCTATTCTTGGGGTTTGTTATAGTTCAACTGTCTAAATCCTTACCTCTCGAAAACAACAGTGCCCCCATAGACAAGACTAATAACCCAGCCATTATCAAGGCAAATTTTAGGTCAAAAATATCTGAAACAGACTGAATCTCGTTTAACAACCTTCCCGCTGAAAGCAATGTAAATAAAATCGGAATCATCGATATCCACGATATAAAAACAAACTGCAGCAAAGGCAATGCCGTCAAAGCAATAGCACAATTAATTAACCAAGGTGGCAAAATAACCGTTAATCGCAAAAAAACAACGTAATAATAGCCTTTTGAACGAATATTTTTATTTATTTTTAAAACAAGCTTAGCAAAATATTTTTCAACAAGATCTCTAAATACATAACGCACTAAAGCTGTCATTAACGCCGTATGCACGATAAAGCTAATACTTATCACTATAAATGCTTCTGGCATATCAAATAAAAAGCCACATAACAAAGTTAATATCGTCATAGTTGGCAATGCCAGCGACGTTGTTAATACAAAAACTGACACAAACAAAACATAAGACAACACTTTATGCTGTGATACAAAGGCATTTAATACCCCTTGGTTTTCTTGAATTATCTTTAAACTAAAATAAGGACTTAAATAATAATAAGCTAATCCAAGTACAATAAGCATAAACAAGCTTTTTAATACTCTTTTTTTTGTAATCTTACTTAACATGCTCTCTATTATCAGCTGTTCGAAACGATATTAACAGAGTCTTTTTATTTACATATTTTTAACTCATCCCAAGAAGTCGTAAATTTGTTTGATTTAAACTGTTGTTTCATCTTCCAAGGGCTAGTACTCGTTTGTGTACAGGCCCATGTTACAAGCGTTTTTCCGTATTTTTTATTTACTTCATCACAGGATTTCATCAGCGCATTTAATTTATGATCTTTCTCTTGCTTTTTAGATGAAAATAAATCTAACTGAACACTATCTTCGTCTTTAATGCCTGTTATACAAACACCCGATTTAGCATAAGCTCTGCCCTCTACAAAAATACTAGGCAACACCAAAAATATGGCTTTAATAAACTCTTGTGTAACAGAACTTTCGTATGGAAGTGTAACGCTAGTTTCTAACACGCGTGTTTTTCTATCTTTTAGTCGTTCTATGACATACACCGTCATGTGCTTACTTACTAATGCTTGATTTCTTAATTTACCAACAGCCCGAATAATATTCGTAGCAACAGCTGCCTGAATATGATGATACTGCGTTACTTTTTCTGCAAATGATCGTGAGCTAATAATGCTTTTATTTTTTGATTTTTCTGTATCGATTTTTTTTACCGATTGCCCTAATAATTCAAACTGAATTTGCTCACCAGGACTATGAAAGTGAGATCTAATAAATTTGGGCTCGGCCATCGCTAATTGATACGCATTAAAAATCAAGTACTTATTTAATTTCTTTGTAAACTGCCGACCTACTCCCCAAATAGATTCCACCGGAACTGTTTTTAATACTTTATTTAAATCATAATCATGAATATTACAAATCGATGAGCCCGAATTTTTAGCTAATTTATTCGCTAATTTAGACAAAGTTTTTGTTTTACCAAATCCAATTCCTACTGGTATACCTAAACTGTCTTGAATAGCCTGTTTGATCTCGCATCCGATAGCAGTAAAATCACAATTTTTATGCGAAAAATACAAAAACGATTCATCAATAGAATACACTTCAATATCCGAAGCAAATTGTTTTAACACATGAATCATGCGAGACGATATATCGGCATATAACGCGTAATTCGACGATCTAACCTTAACTGCATACAAACGCAACAGCGATTCACACTTAAAGCGCGCCACTCCCATTTTAATACCCAGCAATTTTGCTTCGTTAGACCTGGCAATCACACACCCATCGTTATTTGACAACACTACAAGGGGTTTATCACGCAACTCTGGATTAAACACCCGTTCACAACTAACAAAAAAATTCGTCCCATCTACCAAAGCAAACATAACAACTAAATTACCACTTATTTCAGTGGTTTTAAAGTATTTTATTTTTAAGTATATCTATCCGCTTTTTTGATAACCGAGAAGTTCGTGCTATTTGGAATAAAGAAAACAGTCAGGTGGTTAGTAATACTACCCAACTGAAACTTTTAGTAAATGATAAAAAGCACAAATAGCTGTGAAAAATAAGTAAAAAATACAACTAAATACTGTATACTTTAAAAATGATAGATACCCATGCCCATTTGTTCTTATCCGAAAGCCCTTTAGACCTGCTTGTTCATCGCGCAAAAGAAGCTGGTCTTACGCATATTATTAACGTGGCTACCAACATCAACAACAGCTTAATGACTATAGACTCTGCTAAACAATACCCTGATTTTATTAAAGCTAGCGTGGGTATTCATCCTTGCGAAACACAACATCCCCATAACTTAGACGAAATCGAACAACTAGCAAAAGAAAAAGAAGTCGTTGCATTAGGCGAAATGGGTTTAGATTATCTAAAAATGTATGCCCCTAAAGACACTCAAATTCGTTATTTCGAAGTGCAATTACAACTAGCAGAAAGACTAAAACTGCCTGTCATTATTCATAACCGCGAAGCAAACGAGGACATGATTGCAATTACAAAAAATTTTCCTACAGTAAAAAAAGTGTTTCACTGTTTTTCGGGCTCCCCAGAACTACTAGACGCCCTGTATGCAGATACTCATTTTTTTTCGTTTACAGGCAATATCACCTATTCAAAAAAAGGCAAAACCATACAGGCTATCAAGCACTTACCCCTAGATAAAATCATGATAGAAACCGATACCCCCTATCTAACCCCTAAGCACTTTCAAGGTCAGCGAAACGAGCCGGCTTTTGTAACTTGTGTACTGCAAAAAATTGCCGAGATTAAATCGCTAACTCTACAAGAAACTCAGTTACAGATATGTCAAAATTCCCAGCAATTTTTTTCCATAACTTTCTAGGTTGCAATTTAACACTAGCTAGAACTAAAAAAATCCTTTCGGTAAGTACTCCTATTATTTTGGGCATGTTGTCTAAAAATATTTTGGGATTAGTAGACACCGCTATGATCGGTTTTTTAGGCAATTACGCTTTAGCAGCAGCTGGCATAGGCAGCTTATTATTCTTTTTTTATACCTCTATATTTTTAGGAATTACAGAGTCAATTCAAGTATACGTTGCGCGTTATTTTGGCGCTTCACAAGACAGCGATATTACAAAACCGTTTAATACTGGTTTACTCATCGTAATTATAGTCAGTTTATTTTTTACAGCTATTGCTTGGCTTACTGCACCTATTGTATTTTTTCACATGAACCCGAATCCTATTATTAGTGATCTTGGAGTTCGATATTTTCGATGGCTTTGCTTGGGCCTGACCCCTTTATGCATTATTTTTTCTTACAGAAGTTATTGGAACGGCATTAATAAACCCCTTCAATTTTTAGCAATTATTGCCAGTATACATGCGATTAATATTATATTGAATTATCTGCTTATTTTTGGGAATTTCGGCTTTCCTAAATTGGGTATTGAAGGAGCCGGAATTGCCACATTTATTGCCCTCAGCATTGGATGTATAACCTTTTTTATTAAGGGATTTTTTTCAATTCAGCATCCCGGTTATTTGCGCCAACTATGTTCGTTCCCTCAATTTAAAGAACTGATTAAAACAGCCTTACCTGTATCAATACAAGAACTATTCTTTGTTATAGGATTACTCTATTACTTCTGGATCATTGGTCATTTGGGCCATCAAAGTGTTGCCATTGCTCATGTGCAAATTAATATTATTCTACTAATATATTTGCCTGGTTTAGGCTTCGGATTAACGGCTTTATCATTTGTCAGTCAATCGTTAGGAATAAAAAATAATAAAGAAGCCAAAAACTGGGCCACAGATATAGCTATCTTAGCTTCTGTCTTTACTTTAGGATTTGGCCTGATTGGCCTTATTTTTCCGCGAGAAATTTTATCAATTTTTTTTCATGATCCTACTACTATTTCTATGGCTATTGCTACCTTTCGTCTAGATTGCCTAACAATTTGGATAGAAATAATTGGCTTAGTATTTTCAAAAGCCTTAATTGCAAGCGGAAAAGCCTCAAGTGTATTAACCGTTTCTATTGCAACGCAACTTATACTATTTGCACCACTGGCCTATTTGTTTGGCCCTGTATTACACTTGCCTTTAGTTTGGATAGTTGGATCTTTGGCTTTGCATCAAAGTATCGCTACTTTAC
>JBILGQ010000065.1:0-6186 GCA_044350955.1 Candidatus Marinamargulisbacteria bacterium
TAAGTTTGCCCCTTGTCTTAGTGCTGTACTTATTTTTTTTGCCGCTACTGCTCCGCAGCCTTCGCAGAGCATTAAAATGCGGGTCCAACTAATTTCGTCACGCGTATTGTATAAAACTCTAAAATAACTAAGTAAGTCTTTAATATGAGAACTTTCGACAAATTTAAAACCGCCTACTTTTACAAAGGGAATGGCATGGCTTTTTAGTTCAATTTCAAGATCGTTCGAATGCCAGCCCGAACGTATTAATACAGCGATCTGTTTTAATTCGACGCCCTGTTCGCGAAGCTCTAGTACTTTTTTACAGATAAATTTAGACTGGGCGTTATCGCTCTCACATTCAACTAAAACCGGTTTATTGTCGCCTTTTTTTTCGCTAAATAGTATTTTGCTATACGAATTTTTTGCTTTAGCGATAAGGGCATTGGTTAAGTCTAAAATTGGTTGTGTGCTTCTATAGTTTTGCTCTAATTTAATTAATTTTGTGCGGGGATATAGGTTGGGGAATTTCATGATGTTTTCATAATGAGCGCCTCTAAACGAGTAAATACTTTGAGAATCATCGCCAACCACTAAAATATTTTCTTTGTTATTTGTAATATTTTGAATAATAGTCGCCTGTATCAGATTGGTATCTTGGTATTCGTCTACCATGATGTATTCGTAATACTGTTTAAAACTTTCTTGAATGTCAGGGTTGTTTTGTAAGAGCTCTAAAAAACGTACTAGTAAATCATCGTAGTCCATGACATTCATGTCGCGTTTTTGTGTGTGATAAGCTATGGCAATTTTTAGAATGTCATTTTCATAGCTCATAAATTGCGGATAGTCTTCAGAAATTATGCTTTTGATTGATTTTGATGTGTTAATTGATTTTGAGATTAACGATAATAGAGTATTTTTTTTGGGGAAGCGTTTATCGCTTTTTGATAATCCTAAGTCTTTACGAATGCTTTGTACTAAATCTTCACTGTCTGATCGGTCTAAAATTGTAAATTCATGGGTGTATCCGATGTGCTTCGCATAGCGTCTTAGAGCGGTGTGAGCAAAGGAGTGAAAGGTTCCGCCCGAAATCTTTGTGCAGCGCTCGTCTAATATTGTGCTAGCTCGGCTTAACATTTCTTGTGCGGCTTTTCGGGTAAAGGTTAATAACAAGATGCGTTCTGGGTTTACCCCATCATTTACCAATTTAGCTACACGATGCACTAGGGTGTTGGTTTTGCCCGAACCAGCGCCGGCAATTAGTAGTACAGGCCCTTCTTTAAAGTTTACGGCTTCTCGTTGAGAGGGGTTTAACTGTGTGTTTATTCGTTCTTGTAAATCTATCATCTGCTGTCTCTTTTATTTTTTATTTTTTAATTTTTATTTTTTAATTTTTCTAGGGTGTCTCGAATTACGGCCGCTACTTCAAATTCTAAATTGTCGGCAGCTCGTCTCATTTCTTTTTCTAATTCTAGAATTGTTTTTAATTCGTCTTTTGGTGATTGTAGCTTTTTTTCATCCAGACTGCCAATGAGGGTTTTTGTGTCTTCTCTGATTTCAGATATTTTTTTAATAATTGTTTTCGGAGAAATATTATGAGCAATATTATGCTTTTTTTGAATCTCGCGTCGTCGATTTGTTTCATCGATAGCCCCTTGCATAGCCGCAGATACTCTGTCGGCCAATAGCAATACTTCGCCGTTTTCGTGCCTGGCAGCTCGTCCTATGGTTTGTATAAGCGATCGTTCGTTACGCAAAAACCCCTCTTTATCAGCGTCTAAAATAATGACTAACGATACTTCTGGTAAGTCAAGACCTTCTCTCAGTAAATTTACGCCTACGATAACATCGTATTTGCCTTTGCGAAGATCGTTTAAAATATCAACCCGGTCTAGTGCCGAAATATCGGAATGTAAATACTGAACTTTGATAGTTTGAACGAGCAAAAAATCACATAAATCTTCAGACATTTGTTTGGTTAGTGTGGTAATCAAAACCCGTTCTTGTTTTGCTACGCGTTTTTTTACTTCTTCTAAGACTTTATCGATTTGACCTTCACTGCTATGTAACGAAATTTTGGGGTCTAATAATCCTGTCGGTCGAATAATTTGCTCAACAACGCGATAATTTTTCCATTTGTTTTCTACTTGATTATCAGGAGTATTTTCTAAGTCGCTTTTTTTGCAAAGTTCTAATTCGTAATCGCCAGGTGTGGCAGATACATAAATGCATTGTTTTGTTTTATCTACGAATTCTTCAAAGCATAAAGGCCTGTTGTCTTTTGCTGATGGTAATCGAAAACCGTAATCGACTAAAGCCTGTTTGCGGCTTTGGTCGCCTTTATACATGCCTTTTATTTGGGGGATAGTAGCGTGTGATTCATCGATAATGACTAAAAAATCGTCTCTAAAAAAATCTAATAAAACGCCGGGTGCTTCGCCGGCTTTTCGGGCTGATAAATGTCTTGAATAATTTTCTATGCCTTTGCAGTAGCCAATTTCTTGTAACATATCTAAGTCGTATAAGGTGCGTTGCTGAATGCGTTGGGCTTCTACGATTTTGTTTTCGGCGGTTAGTTCGCTAACTCTATCTAGCATTTCGTCTTTTATGGCTTTGAATAAATGTGATTTATCGTCGCTTAACACATAATGCGTAGCAGGAAATATATCTAAAGTACTTAGTTCTTCGCTTACAGTAAACGTAATAGGATCACATTTTTTAATGCTTTCGCAAAGATCACCAAAAAATTCTAGGCGATAAATATATTCGTCCCAGGAGGGATATAAATCAATGCAGTCGCCTTTGATGCGATATCGGCCTGATTGCAGTTCGTAATCATTGCGTTCGTATTGGGCTTTTTCGAGTTGTAAAAGAAAGTTTTTACGGTTTATGTTATCGTTGATGGTTACTGTGATAATCGATTTAATATAATCTTCGGGTATACCAAGTCCGTAAATACACGATACAGAGGCGATGATAATGACGTCTTTGCGAGAGACTAGTGATCGAGTAGCTCTGTGGCGTAAGCGTTCGATTTCTTTATTAATATCGGCTTCTTTTTCTATATAAGTATCGCGAGAGGCTATGTAAGCTTCGGGTTGGTAATAATCGTAATACGAAATAAAAAATTCTACGGCATTATCTGGGAAAAATTCTTTAAATTCAGAATAGAGTTGGGCAGCTAGTGTTTTATTGTGTGCGATTATAAGCGTTGGTTTTTGGGTTTGCTGGATAACGTTCGCTATTGTAAAGGTTTTGCCCGAGCCTGTAACACCTAGTAAAATTTGATGGTTTTCACCCTGTCGTATGCCGTCGCTTAGAGTTTGGATTGCTTTTGGTTGGTCGCCAGCGGCTTGAAACGGAGATTTTAATTGGAATGGCATAGTTGTTCATTATAGTTTTTAGTTTAACTATTAACAATTATTAAGTATAATTGTTTAAAAATATACGGAAGGGACCTATGCGGATCAGCAATTTATTTAATAAAAAATTAGTCTATTTATTTGTTTTATTTTCATTTTTTAGTTCTACTATCATTGTTGGGGCCTCGGATATCATTGTAAACGTAGTTCCTAACCCTGTTGCTTTGCGTGAAAATGTTAGGATTTCATTGAGTTCTCAGCAATCTTTGAAATCGGCGTTTTTAGTGGTTGGAAAGCAAGAGTTGCCATTAACAAAATTATCTGATCGTATTTACCGAGTGAATTTAGTAGCATTTGAGGAACTGTTTACTTCTAAGGCTTCGTTACGATTAACTACAGTGTCAGGTAGTACCTTAACTATTCCTGTTTCTGTGGCAAAAAAGAAAAATAGCACTCCAAGTAATGATATTTTGTTATCTAAATTGGATGTGAAAGAAAGTAAAAAAATCACCTTAAATAATGAACAGCAAACTGTTGATTTGTTGCAAGATAAATTGAATGCTAAAGAAAAAGAAAAACGTGATTTGCAAGATAAAATTAAAAAATTGCAAGCAGAACTGGCACAGCAAAATAAAACTAAGTTAGATGCAAAAGCTATTGAAAAGCAGAAGAAAGATCTAGATGATTTGCAAAAAAAATTACAGCAACAAGATGCAGAAAAACAAGCAATATTGGATGATCTTATGCAGAAGATGAAAGAGTATAACGAAAAACAAGCCGAAATAAATAAGCGCGAAGAGATTCTAAATAAACTTCAAAGTGATGTCGATTTAAAAGCGTCAAAGTTTGATGCTCGCGAGAAATCGTTAGAAGAAAAATCTTTGGTGTTAAGCCAAGAGCAGCAGGCGATTAATAGTAGAAATGTTTTGGTGAGCGAAAAAGAGCTTACTATAGCCAAATTGAAAGCCGACATAGATAAACAGAATAGTGAACTTGAATTAAGAAAAATGAAAACATTAGAAAAGGAAGAGAGTTTAGAAATAGAAAATAAAAAGATAATGCAAGAAAAATCTGTATTAGACAATGAGAAAGTAAGGTTAGATGCTTTGTCAAAGAGCATTTCTGATAAGCAAACGAATTTAGTCTTATTAAACAAAGAGTTGGTAGAGAAGCAAGAGAATTTAAAAAAAGAAGAACAACGCAGTTATGAAAATACCAAAGAAAAAGAAACTGCGCTCAAAGAGCAGCAAGCTTATATTTTAAAATTACAAAGTGATTTAAATGCAAATATAGTAGGGGTTAAGCAATTAGAGACGGATCAGGCTAAAAAATCGAAGGAATTGCAGGTGAAGTCTGATGAATATCAAAAGAAATTAGATGAGTTAGCTAAATTAAAAGAGGCTGTTGAGAAAGAGAAGGGAGTTCAAGAAGAGATTGAAACTGAAGTTAAAATTAAATACGAATTATTAAGCAAGTTAAGCAAAATTATCCAAGGTCAGCTTGAAGATGTTAGGCAAGAATATACAACGGTTAACGACGCTCATCGTGGTTATATTACAGACTTAGATCAGCGTGTGCATTATTTAACAACTTTATCTTATTTGATGGAAAAACAAAATAAAGAAATTCACGCACGAAATGCAAAATTGACTCAACAAAATTTTAAGTTAAAGTATGAAAGAGAAAAAGATAATTATCAGGCTTTTTCTATAAATCCTTTTTTTGGATTAAAAGTAAATGACAAGACGCAGTATGATAACAAAGAATTTGGCTTCCGATTGACTTCATATTTTGGGTCGCGCTATATGTCTTCTGTGGGTTTGTCGTTTATAAATTATACGCATACGTCTGGTAGTGTTTCAAATTCATTTAATAGCGCATATGCATTAATTGATTTAGGATATTTGTTAACTCATACTGATAAAACAGATTTATATGGAACTTTAGGTATTGATGCTGATATTTTTGCATCTATACGCCCCAATTATTTGACTTATGGAGTGAATTACCGTTACTTTATAAAAAATGATTTGGTTTCTCGTATGAGTTTGCGTGTATCTAATGTTGTTACTGTAGAAATGGGATTTGAAAAATATTTTGGACCGATGAAGCGGCAAAATCTCATGAATACTGAATTGAATTTAGAAGAGTCTGAATTATATTTGAATAATGCGGATGTTATTTTATCTGAAGCTGATACTTTTTATTTATTCAAACCCCAAAGTGTCGAGATTAAAGATTTAGATAATCATTGGTCTAAAAATACGTCTACACAGATTGTTAATTTGGGTATTATTCAGCCTGTATTCGAAAATAATAATTATAAATTCAACCCAAATCAAAAGTTGACTCATTTAGAAGCGGCTCAGATATTATTACATACTTTTTATGCACAAGAGTTGTTAAATACGAATACTTTTGATTTAGATTTCTCTGTAATTGGGGTGACAGATCAACCATTAAAAGTTGGGTTTTCTGTGTTAGATTCCAAAAAACAGTTAATCGAGAAATTAAAAGAAAATGATTATTTCCCAGGTCAATATTCTGTTTCTTGGGATGCTGGGTATAAACAAGATTTTGGTGAAGCGCAAGAATTTATGTTGTCTGTAAGTTCACAACGGCAAGAACTAAAAAATGACAAAAAAAGTTTTAAAATACAGCAATCGGCACCAAGCATTTTCGAAAAAACATTTAAAGTAAAACGTATTAATGCGCTATACGAACATCCTGATTACGCCTTTTTGTCTTCTAATGCCGTGTCTTATAAAACGGTTCAAGATAAATTGGCTTTACAGTTATTTGATAAAGAGTTTAATTCTATTTCTGATAAACCTATTACGCG
>JBILGQ010000066.1:0-6107 GCA_044350955.1 Candidatus Marinamargulisbacteria bacterium
TCAAAAATTCACGGACAAATGCTACTGCCCCAACATCAAATGCCAAATTATATTGACCCAGCTCAATTCAAAGACCAATCAGATCGTCGTGCACAAAGCTTGCAAACAAGCCCAATTCCTTTAAAAGCAGATTTAGAAAAAAGAGAAGTGAGAATTAAAGGCCCTTCAAGAATAGAGACCATGTACGCGACTTTTAGCGCCGAAATTAAAGGTGTCACTGATAATAGCCAAGAAATCGTTGAACAATACGGTTATAGTGTTTTTAGCAGCAGCAATCAAAACGCGAACTTATTTTCAAGCCCGGTCGGAGACTCTTATATTTTAGGGCCCGGAGACGAGCTTGTCATCAGAATTTGGGGGAAATTAGAAAACACGATGTATCAAAGAATCGGTGATGACGGCAACATTTTTTTAGGCAAATTAGGCCCTGCTCAATTAAACGGATTATCGCTTCGTGAAGCTAGACGTGTTATTACAAAAATATTTGAAAAAGATTATACAAATATCAGCTTAAGCATCACAGTAGGCACCTTACGTAGTATCCCAATTTTTGTTTTGGGTAACGTTGATCGCCCTGGCGCTTATAATGTCAATTCACTAGCGACATTAATACAAGCTTTATATATTTCAGGAGGCCCCACAAAAGAAGGGTCATTAAGAAAAATCGAACTAAGACGGCGTAATGGCTCAAACAAAACCATTGATTTATACGACTACATATTAAACGGCAATAACAAACAAGACCCAAAATTAGTAGCAAACGATGTTATTTATGTCCCTACAATTGGAGATGTCGTCAAAATAGACGGCGGTATAAAAATACCAGCTATTTTTGAAATTAAAAAAACAGATAATTTACACAGCTTAATTACTACTTATTCTGGCGGCCTAAGTGGTAACAGCTACTTTGACAATATTACACTAGAACGAACAATAAAAGGCGTCAGACAACTCAAAACCATCAGCGTTGACGGTTCTGTAAAAGCGCTTAAATCGATTGCTTTAGAAAACGGAGACAGCATCACAATACCATTTTCAAACTCAAAACAAGCTAATGAAATACAAGTATTAGGACATGTAAAATCACCCGGATCATTTGGTATATCAACCGGGTTAACAGGAGACAATAAAAGCAAACAATCAACCCTACAAGATGCCATTAAACAGGCTGATGGCTTTATGGAAGAAGCTAATTTAGAAAGCATTTATATTTCTAGACTACAAGCAGATCAAACCAGAAAAGATATTTTTATAAATTTTGTCAGTAATCCTAATTTTGTACTAGACCCCAACGATATTATTACAGTACGTCACAAAGAACGCTATATCAGCGTTACGGGAGCTGTTAAACAAAGCGGAAAATACAGCATAGAATCGGTGTCATTATTGTCTGATATTATCGAACGCGCAAAAGGATTTGAAGAAAATGCCTACCTCGACACCATTCATATTTCTCGATTAAATAGCGATTTAACCCGATCAAACCTATTTGTAAATTATAATGAAACCCCTACCTTTAATATACAACCTTACGACACAATCACTGTTTCTTTTGCTAAAGACTATTTAGGTAACCAAGGCGTTAGCATCCAAGGCGAAGTCTATAGACCAAATATCTATAACTACAGTGCTTCAGGTACTTTAAAAGATTTATTATTACTAGCGGGTGTCAAAGAAAGTTCAGAATTATCAAACGTAGAAATCTACAGAAAAGTATTTTCAACCACACTTAAAAGTTCTGAAGAAAAATTCATTTTAATTGATGCCAATACTCTTTTAAAAACAGGCGAAAACAATATTAATTTGTTACCGGATGACTCTGTATTTATACGCAAAAAAATTAATGCAGACAAACGAAAAATTAGTATTATGGGCGAAGCAATGTACCCAGGCGAATACTACTTTGAAGAAGGCGAAACGCTGGAAAGCGTCATAAATCGTGCCGGAGGATTTAAAGAAAGCGCCTTTATCGAAGGTATTCGTTATAGCAGGCCCTCTATTGAAGAAACCATAGAGCCTCATTTAAACACCATTAAAAAGGCCGAAAAAAAACAACGCATTTTTGAACCAGAAATTTCTCAGCTCTATTCTGAAAACTTAAAAGAAGCCGAAAATTATGAGAAGCAACTGCAAATCATAGAAGAAAAAAAAGAAGATTTCATAGACAAAGAATTAAGCAATATTAATATTCGTATCGTCATTGATTTTACCAACAAAAAAAATCTAAGCAACATTTTGCCACGTAATAACGACAGAATCATCATACCTAAAAAACCAGAATTCATTCATCTGGTTGGTGGCGTTATTAACGAAGGAAATATTCGATTCGAAGACAATCAAAAACTTAAATTTTATGTAGATAAATCTGGCGGCTATAACAAATATGCCGACAAAAAAAATATAGTCGTTATTAAAGCCAACGGCGAAGCAAAACGAAATCCAAGCATTATAGAACGCGGCGACACTATTTATATTCCAGAAAAAATAAACAAACCCTTTAAATTCTCTGTATTCTTAGCTACGATTTTAGATCCTTTATTTAAAATTGCCGCTATCATTTCAGTCTCAACCAACTTATAAACATGAAAAAATCGCTCTTCATATTTGGAACAAGGCCCGAAGCCATTAAACTAGCCCCCCTTATTAAAACATTCCAACAATCAAAAGACTTTATTACAAAAATTTGCATCACATCACAACACAAACAACTACTTACCCCAGTACTAGAATTTTTTGAATTATCAATCAATTATGATTTAGACATCATGTCTAATAATCAAAGCTTGTTCGATATCACAACAAAATGCTTAAGCAAACTAGAGCCGATACTTCAGCAAGAAAACCCCGACCTAGTAGTTGTACAAGGAGACACCTCAACCGCATTTACAGGCGCCTTAGCTGCTTTTTATTTCAAAATCCCCGTAGCACACATAGAAGCAGGATTAAGAACCTATAATAGAAACAACCCCTTCCCAGAAGAAATGAACCGATGTTTAATTTCAAAACTAGCAAGCTATCATTTTGCTCCCACTGATTTATCGGCAGAACAATTAAAACGAGAAGGCATAACCCAACATGTCTGGCAAGTAGGCAACACCATTATAGATGCCCTACACTATACAAATGACTTACTAGTTAAGGGATATAAACCGCGTCTAAACCTAAAGCTAGATAAAACTAAACAAGTATTACTAGTAACAGGGCATAGACGCGAAAACAGCGGTAATCCTTTTGAACGACTCTGTAACGAATTACTAATACTCAGTGAAAACGACTCACTAGAAATAGTATTCACCCTTCATTTAAACCCGAATTTTAAAGACACGGCAATTTCAAAACTACAACACAGAAAAAATATTCACTTAATTGACCCACAGCCCTATCCGGAATTTATTTCGTTAATCAAACAAGCTACTCTAATTATCACAGATTCTGGAGGCATTCAAGAAGAAGCCCCTTTCTTCGGAAAACCCCTAGTAGTCACAAGAAAAAACACAGAACGCAGTGAAATTTTAAATCATAATTCCATTCTTCTCGACCTTGAAACAGAATCTCTATCAACAGAAGTACTGGCATTATTAACTGACAAAGAAAGACTAAAAAAATTCTCTGAACCAAGTCAATATTTTGGAAACGGTAAAAGTTCAGAATTAATTTTGTCTATATTAAACGACCATCTTTCATGATACCTAGTTATAACGAAAAAAATTTAATAGAACAGCACGATATCAATCAAATTAGCCCCTTAAACAAAACCCAAAACCCCTGCGTAATATGGTTCACAGGGCTATCAGGATCCGGAAAAAGCACTTTAGCTCATGCACTTCAACAAGAACTAAATAAACAAGCAAAAGTAAGCATCATATTAGACGGAGACAATGTCAGAAAAGGGCTTAACAACGACTTAGGCTTTAGTTCAAAAGATAGAAAAGAAAATATCAGACGCGTCGCCGAAGTAAGCAAATTATTCACTCAAGCCGGATTAATAACCATTACTTCATTTATTTCTCCCTTTACTGAAGACAGAACCCTAAGTCGCAACATCATAAGCCCCTACCCCTTCATAGAAATCTATTTAAACACCAGTTTAGAAAACTGCGAAAAAAGAGACCCAAAAGGCCAATACAAAAAGGCCCGAGCCAATATTATCACCGAATTTACAGGAATTTCATCGCCTTACGAAGAACCAACTACCCCAGACATAATACTAGACACAGCAACTCTAAGTATAGAATACTGTTTAAATCACATTTTAAATTTTCTAGAACTAAAAAAATTAATCACTAAATAAATGTTAAGCACTCTTTGCGACATAGCTGTTGAAGCAGGCCAGGCAATACTCCCCTATTTTAATGAAATAAAAGAAAACAACATAACAATTAAAGATGACAATTCTCCGGTAACTTTGGCAGACAAAGCAGCACATGCCATTATTCAATCTCGCCTAGAAAAAACATTCCCAAACATCCCCATTATTTCTGAAGAAGGCCTCCAAACAGACTATGTAATAAGAAAAAACTGGAAAGATTTTTTTTTAGTAGACCCATTAGACGGCACCAAAGAATTTATTAAAAAAAACCCAGAATACACAGTAAATATCGCCTATATAAAAAATCAACGCGTTATAGCAGGTGTGATTTACGCACCCTCTTTAGACTTATTATATTTTGCAGAAAAAAACAAAGGTGCTTACAAAAAAACAATCCATGACAAAGTCGCCAAGAAAATTTTTTGTTCTAAGAGTGCCCCAAACATAATACGTGTACTATGTAGCAAATCGCATATGAACCCCCAAACAAGAGCTCACATCGAAACATTGGCGAGCACGCATGCGCTTGCGACAATTCCGACAGGATCCTCATTAAAATTCTGTAAAATTGCCGAAGGCGAAGCTGATTATTACCCGAGATTAAGTCCTGCAATGGAATGGGATATTGCAGCCGGCCATATTATTGCTGAAGAAGCTGGGGCAGTATTACGTGAGTATCCGGGTGATGATGAAATTTTGTATAATTCTGGAAGTTTGGTTATGCCAGGGTTAAGGTGTTTGAGTATTGGGCTTATTAAGTTAAAATTTTAGACACAAAACAAGAGTTATTAAATAATTATTACTCTTTTAACTTTACTACTTAACTCTAAATCACTCTTTTAGTCTAGATATAGTATTGAGTATCGCATACAATGTGTAGAAAATAATTATGAATATTAATCCAAATCAAATAGATAATAGCGAAATCGATTTAGTTGAGTTGATAAAACACATCTATAAAAAAAAGATCCTCATAGGAATTATCACACTACTTGCTATTGGACTTTCTACCTTTATATTTGTTATAACTCCACCTGAATATCAAGTTACATCTAGTTTCTTTGTAGATTCTAATACTAAAAATAATTCATCTTTTGATGGCTATGCTTCCTTACTAGGCGTTTCCTCTCAAAGTAGTTTTGATAACTTAATAGCCAGTATTTTAGAAAGCAAAAGTATTAAAATTAACATTTCAAGAAAATATATTCATTACTATCAAAATGATATTCTTAATGCTATTGCAAAACAAAAAATAAAACCTGAAAATAAAGAGTTATTCATGGAAGAATTTGTAATAAAAAAATTAAATCTAAATACAAATTTTAGCTATTCAATTGATAAAAAAGGATTATTTAAGCTTTATTATCATTCAAAAGACCGGCAACTAGCTACTTCCATACTCAATCATTATTTAAAAGAAATTATTCAATTTAATGAAACATTCGAATTTTCATCAGAAAAAAACTTTATTACTATTATTGATATGCCTCAAATCCCTTTAAATCCCTTTAAACCAAAATTAAAAATAATACTGCTTATAGGATTTATCTCAGGATTTTCAATCTCACTACTGTACACTTTCATAGAATATGCCATCATACAATTAAAAAACCGCACAGCATTCGAAACTAAATAAGCACTTTAGCTCTGTAACATGTTTCAACCAATTAAAAATAAAAAAGCATTGATTATTGTCGATCAAATGATTGTGAGTGCTACAAATTTTATACTTGGTGTATTATTGGCAAGGCAATTAGGTGGCCATCAATACGGAATTTTTACCTTAATTTGGATGCCA
>JBILGQ010000067.1:0-6085 GCA_044350955.1 Candidatus Marinamargulisbacteria bacterium
TATAAAGATCTTCTCCTAATAATTCTTCATTAGCAATTATAATTTGAAAAGCTTTGAATCTATCCTCTCGACTTTGTTTAGGCAAAGCATTGATTAGTGCCTTTTGACGGTTAACATTTACTAAACTATCATGTTTTAACAATCCCCCAACAGGTTTTAAAAACAATTTAAGTGCCTTACGAAACAGTTTCGGAGACTGATTCCCTATCAAATGAGGCATTAGAGCTTTAAAGCTTTGAATACCCGCAATATGTATCGGTAGTTTCCCAGCAGGGACTTTAGTTTGAGATTTTCCTTGAACATTTCTTATTGCCATTGCCATAATAATTCTCCTTTATTAACCGTATTTAATTAGTTAACGTTAAATTAAATAAAAAATTTCAATAAAATTAATATTATCTGTTCGAAAGGTGCCGGGGGAAAGGTACCACCTGAAAATAGTGACAAGCATTTAAAAAATCTATTCCAAATAAAAAGAGTGCGATATAATTAATGCCACTAATTATGACTGATACTTTAAAAAATCAAAAAAAAATTGTGGTTCAAAAATTCGGTGGAACCTCTGTTAAAAACCCCGAACGCATTAAATCGGTAGCGACTCGCGCCATAGAAGAATTAAAGCGAAATCCTAAGCTAGTCATCGTTGTATCTGCCATGGGTGATACGACAGACAAATTAGTAGAATTATCTAAAGAATTATCTACATCCCCTAACCCCAGAGAATACGATGCATTAATTTCGACTGGCGAAAATATATCAGCTGCCTTACTGGCTATGTGTTTAATTGACATGGGTGTTGATGCTATTTCGCTTACAGGTCTTCAGGCTGGTATTAAAACCGAAGGACCAAACTCTCGATCAAAAATAATTGACGTCGATACGACTAGAATTTTAGAAGAATTAAACGCTGGCAAAGTAGTGATTGTAACCGGATTTCAAGGCTTTAATACGAATTATGATACTACCACCATTGGCAGAGGCGGATCAGACACATCAGCTGTTGTATTAGCCGCTGCACTTGGATCGCCAGAATGCGATATTTTTACCGACGTTGATGGTGTTTATACCACCGACCCGCGCCGCGTAAAAGATGCCCGTAAATTAAAAACTGTTTCTTACGAAGAAATGCTAGAATTGGCCTCATTAGGCGCGCAAGTACTGCACCCTAGAGCCGTAGAATGCGCCAAAGAAAACAACATTATTATTCATGTGCGATCGTCTTATTCGAACGAAGACGGCACACGCGTAAAGGAGCTAAATAAAATGGAAGTCAATAAACCCGTAACAGGCGTTACTGTAAATGAAAAAGAAAGTATTATTTCTGTACTAGATATACCCGATGAACCCGGATTTGCCGGAAAATTATTTACCCGATTGGCCGAGCATAAAATCAGCGTCGATATGATTATTCAAAATGTTGAAAAAGAGTTAACAAATAACATCTCCTTTTCTGTACTAGAAGACGACCTAGAAGACGCCAAAGCAATCACTGAAACATTTGCCAAAGAAAGCAAATCAGGCCAAGTATTAATAACAAATGCCATAGCAAAAATTTCGGCCGTAGGGGTAGGTATGATTTCAAAGCCAGGCATAGCGGCTAAAATGTTTAGCGCGTTAGGCGAAGCCAACATCAACATCAAACGCATAACAACATCTGAAATTAAAATCTCTTGCGCTATAGATAGATCAGACGCTCAAAAAGCCCTAGAGGTCTTACACAGCGCTTTTGATTTAGCGAATGCTTAAAATTGCCGGCATTTTTATTGGCTTAAGCATTATAGCCATTATTCCGATTGAAGCACTAATCGCCTGGTTCTTTCCTGATAATCCTGCCGAAAAAAAACAACTAATTTTTATATCCAAAGCCCCCTTATTAAAAGCCTTTACAGCCCTAGTTATTACTCTTGTCAGTTATACAGCGCTATACTGGATGACCGATTTTTTATATTACGAAAACGACATTTTCATATTACTAGCGGCAGCCTTATTTTTAGGCATTTTCTTATTAACAAACTATAACTCAAGCCATAAATCCACATTTTTATTTTTCTTTTTATTAGGAATTTATGGTTTTTTATGTCCCGAAAACTTTTGGCTATTCCCCTTATTATTTGTAAGCTTCACCCTATTTTTTAATAATCAGTATCTAGCGATCTGCGTAAGCACTGCCTGCTTATTTTTAAGCCCAACCTTATTTATAAACACCGTTACCTTATATAACGGCTTTTTAGGCATTTTTTTAACGGGACTTATTTTGTATAACATTGGCCCAATATTTATGTCTTTTGCAGGAAGGGATTATTTACTAAGCGAACTAATTAAGCGTCGGTCTTAATCGTTTCTATCTACTATAGGGTATATACTAATATCCCAATAAAATGGCATAAAGATCCAAGCAACACAAAAATATGCCAAATGGCATGACTAAAGGCCAATTTATTATTTTGAAAAAACAAAATCCCCGAAGTATAAAATATCCCTCCAGCAAGCAGCATACCCAATAAACCCATAGGCACCAAAATCAAAATATCTTTAATAACTACCAGTATGGCCCATCCCATAATCGCGTACATAAATAAAGAGAATCGTTTAAAGCGCCCGACATACAAAAATTTATAAATAATTCCGGCCCCTGTTAAACTCCACAGTGAGATAAATACTAAATAACCCATCTTAGTTTGAACAAATATTAATAATAAAGGGGTATAAGTACCTGCAATTAATAAAAAAATTGAACAATGATCAAACAGCAACAAAAACCGACGAAATTGTTTATTAGGTACAGGATGATAATATAAATACAAATGATAAATCGTAGAAGCCAAATAAGTAGACACTAAAGACATTCCATATATATTTAAACCTACAATCTTTAAAGCGTCTTGAGTAAAAGCTGCCACAATAAATAAGGTAAGCGCAGCCATAATCGAAAAAAACAAACCAATACCATGCGTGATAGCATCTGCAAAATTTTCTATATGACTTGTTTTTTTTATTCGCAGATTATTCACAGTGCCATCCTATTTTGAGAATTAGCCTGTGGTTCCCTTTTTTTGCTTACTGGTAAACGTGTCGAAGTTAAAGAAAGGCCAAAAACAGGGGGATTTATCATAGCGGCGTTTTGTTTGGACTATTATTACAGCAGACTAGGTGTCGCAGTCATTACTTTTAAAAGGCGACAAATACACGCTAATTGGAACCCTTATTAATGCGATCTCAAAAAAAATCAAAATCCCCCGCCCTGCGGGCACCCCCTTTAATAAAGTGGGTTATTTTTTTATTATTCCCTCTTTATTAAAGAGGGTTAGGGTGATTTTGTCTTAAAATCTAGGTCTTCACAAAAACAAAAGACGCAAGATTTTGCGTCTCTACAACGACAAAGTGTCGCAGTCTTCTTTATCATAGAAATTATAGATAAAATTGTTTTTTATGTGTTCCTCTGGCACCCTTTGAAGGCGAGAATTCTGACATTTAGCCTTATTTTTTCTTCCCTGGTTTTGCAGGAGCCGCTGCGCCACCACCTTCTTTAGAAGCCCCTCCTCCTGTTTTAGCTAAATTTGTCGTGGTTGATTTTTTAGTTGCTTTTGAGATAGTTAACCTTCCCATTAGTTCTTTGATTAATCCCTCAGAATACTCTCTCATCGGAACAACCGCTTTGCCTTGCACAGCACTTTGCAAAACCTGTGTACAATACGATTGCATACTGGCATTTTGTATCATAGACAAAGCGCTTGAAAGTGAGCCAGTTTTTAAAACAACAGCTGATTTTTTTTCAGGATTAGCTGCTTTACTTAATTCCGCTTCAAACTCTTGATCTCCACTATGATTCTCAATACAAACATCTTGTATATATTTATTATGCGATTGATTTAATAATTGATATTGAAAAAACAACGAATCATCTATCACTGCTTCAACCACTGCTTGCAAATCATCTTTATCATTTATGTCTTCTGTCGCATCTATACTAGAACTAAAACGTTGCACGGCCTGCCGACTCGATTGCAAACTTGCCGCACGGCTTCGCAACGCTTCTTTTACTGACGACAATAACTGCTTCATATTTGCAAAATGACTACCAGATTCATGTATTTGCTCACGACATCTTTCAATTTCTTTTACTGTCCATGTGTTTATACTTAAATGACTTAATTGAGCCATCTCTTCTCCTATTGAAGCGCGGAGTAATTGTATTTTTGCTTTTTCAATTTCTTCTAATAAATTTATTACCCGTTTTCGAGTAAATGTTCTGCTATCATAAATTTCATGACGAACGGCCTGAATACCATTATCTTCATCTTTTATTTCAACTATTAACTCATTATTTCCCAAATAATGCATACTACGTAAATTAATTGTAACTGGTATAGATTTTATCAGCTCGCCGCCTGTAGTATTTCTAATTTGAATGACATATTTTTTGTCTTTTGTGAGAATCGACACCAAAAAACGCCCCCCGTCTATTAGCTCTACGCCATCTACAATATTCTCCTCACCCTCTAATTTAAAATTAATTTTGGCTGATTCTTTGTTAATATCCCATACCGTATAAAAAGACGGAGATTTACTCAAAGCCTTTCCATTGCTAAACACCCTACGCGCCCCTTCAATTAATGTGATACCTGTATTTAAATCTAATAAATAAACTTTGTCCTGATGCTTTGTTCTAACAATAACCTGACCATTTTCTAATTCAAATTTTGGATAAGAAGCTTCTCCTGTATAGTCAGGCAAAGAAAATGACCTTATACAATCGTATGTATTAGGATGCCTCACCTCTAAAACTTTATCCCCATCACTATTTAATGTGGTGAATATTAAAACACCAGAACTATGCTGCAACCATCCTATGTCTGACTCATTAAAAAAATTTTCTCTATACTTTATTAGGCCCAAATTAGCTTTATGAACACCTGTTTTTCCATCCCATATATTAAGTGATCGTAAACTGACTTTATATGAACCATTTATATAGACCCCCTCATCTTTTCTTGGAATACAAACACCACGACTGTAACTATTACCAAACTTAAATTCTTCACTACGCTTCACTTTTTGCAAAGTATCTGAAAAATTTTGTGGTATTTCTTCCCGAAAACCACTCGTAATATTTAATATGACGTAACTACAATTTAATTGTGTATCAAATACTTTTACCAGTACATCCCCATTTCTTAACTCTAAACAAGGGTCCAAATATTTTGCACTCTTTTTTTCAAATCTTCCAATTTCTTTAACTTTACCCGAAGGCAATGTACGAAAAACTGCTATTTGAGGGCCTTGGCTTACGACAAGATTTGTATTTTTCAATCCTAATACAAGATCACCTTTTACAAATCTACAATTCCCAGAAACCACCTCACTGCCATTTTCTTGAAGTATATTCCAGTGATATTGCTTATATGCAGTATGAATGCTTAAAATATCCCCGTTAAATAAAGTTAAAATTTTAGAATCTATAGGTAATAGGGTGTTATTCTGACTTAATTGCTTTAAGCTTGGCTCCATCCCCATCTGCTTATGCATCCCAAAATTTATCGCATAAAAAAAATCAGAATTCTCTGAAAATTTGCTTCTTTTAGCATGCTCCAACCTAATGAACAATGATCGTTCTGCATACTCAATTTCTCTCAATTTTGGCAACAATTTACCCAATTGAACTTCATTAACCCTACTCATTTGCTTCGTACTTTCAGCCATTTCTTCGGCTTTTGCAATTAGCTCTAACATTGCCTCAAAACTATCGGCACCCTTATGTTTAGCTTGCTCCTCTAATGCCAAAGTCGCCCTTAATGCCGTTTGCACCTCTGCAGCTTCTGATTGAACTACTGTTTTTATTGCAGGGCCATTATAAAACTTAACATGTATATCGCTTAAATTACCATGCGCACTGGCAACTACCGCCTCATACCCCTGCGACAACTGTGTTGTTAAGGTCCTTTCTAACTCATATAACTGTCCTATACAAGCATGAATCTCACGTAATTTCCCACCTAATTTAGCATCTAAATAAGCGCTTTTTGCAAACCCTTTCATCAAATCTATATCTGATTTTACCAAACCTTCTATACTGCCTAAATAATGC
>JBILGQ010000068.1:0-6012 GCA_044350955.1 Candidatus Marinamargulisbacteria bacterium
TAGTTTCTTGTAGAGATTTAATCGTTTTAATCAATTTATCGCCTGTTATTTTTGGCATTCCAATATCAAGCAATACAATATCAATATGAGTCGACTTTATTATTTGTACGGCTTCTTCACTATTATGTGCTACAACACACGAGAATTTTTTTGATTTCACCCATTGCATCATATAATCTGTTAGCACAATATCATCATCTATAAGCAACACACTAACAGTTATTTCCGTTCTTTCAGTTCGTTTTTCTTCTGTGATATATCGATTGTATACAGACTCTAAATAATTATCTTTTGAAAATGCTGATATTGCTTCTAACAGTTCCTCCGTCATAGATACACAGCCTTTTAATAATTTATAATGCATACTAATTTCAATATCAGAAGAAAACTCTCTTTTTAGTTGTAGCCTCTCATTTAAAATTGTCTCTATATCTAACTGTATCAATGAGGGATGAATCGAACTTTGATACACCGAAAACACTGCTAATTTTGCACAATCATACACATATTTTTCTAGTCCTTCAGCAAGTACCACTATACACTGCAAATTTTCATTCTCTTTTAAGACATCTCTTAACAAGACTATATCCTCTTCAGGATTCGAAAACTCAAATACCAAAATTCGAAGTTCTGTTTCTTGCTTCATAACTTGTTTTAACTCATCGCTTGAGCAAGCAATAAAAGTTGTTTCTTTTTTACCCTCAGGTATACAATCCAAAAAAAATATATTGTCCGTTTCTTTATAAATAACTATTTCCATCATCCCTTAACTCCTTATTTTTAATTTTTATATTATTTTTATATTAATATATATTTATTTCTGTTTTTTTTCAAATATAAATGCTTTTACATTGATCCTGTTCTGTTTTTTATGCTTGATATAAAATAACTAACATAATACGCATTAAGGAGACCTTCTATGAAAACAACAACACATGAAGACTACAAAATTAAAGATATCTCGCAAGCAACATTCGGCCGAAAAGAAATTGAATTGGCTGAACACGAAATGCCAGGTTTAATGGCTCTTAGACAGAACTACCGCTTAAGCTATCCACTGAAAGGCGTTAAAATCACAGGCTCTTTACACATGACCATTCAAACTGCTGTACTGATTGAAACCCTTACTAGCTTAGGAGCATCTGTGCGCTGGGCGTCTTGTAATGTTTTTTCAACACAAGATCACGCCGCTGCCGCAATTGCAGCCACCGGAACCCCCGTATTTGCGTGGAAAGGCGAAAGTTTAGAAGACTATTGGTATTGCACTGAACAGGCGCTATGTTTCCCTGATGGAACAGGCCCTGACTTAATCGTAGACGACGGTGGAGATGCAACATTATTTGTACATCTTGCAGCAGAGTGTGATCAGACGCCTAGTAAATGTAACGAAGCAACTACAAACAAAGAGGAAGCGATTATGATGGCCCAAATCAAAGCAGCCATTACTAAAGATCCGGGCAAATGGACTGCAATTGCTAAAAACATCAAAGGCGTTTCAGAAGAAACAACCACAGGCGTTCACAGACTACAGCAATTATTTGATACAGGAAAATTATTATTTCCAGCTATTAACGTTAACGACTCGGTCACTAAATCAAAGTTTGATAATTTATACGGATGCCGCGAAAGCTTAGCTGACGGCATTAAAAGAGCCACTGATATTATGGTAGCCGGAAAAAAAGTGTTAATTTGTGGATACGGAGATGTAGGAAAAGGCTGCGCCCATTCCATGAGACACCTTGGTGCACAAGTAATCATTACTGAAATAGATCCGATTTGCGCTCTTCAGGCCTCTATGGAAGGTTATAGTGTAAAACGTATAGAAAGCTGCTTAGACAGCATCGATATTTTTGTAACAACAACAGGCAACAAAGATATTATTCGCATCGAACATTTAAAAGCAATGAAACACAATGCAATCGTATGTAATATTGGCCATTTCAATAATGAAATACAAGTTGAAGAACTAGAAAATTATCCGGGTATTCACAAAGACACTATCAAAGCTCAAGTGGATCGATTTACATTTCCAAATGGAAATAGCATTATTTTACTTGCCGAAGGACGACTTGTAAATTTAGGCTGCGCCACAGGCCACTCATCTTTTGTAATGAGTACGTCTTTTACAAACCAAGTACTTGCTCAAATTGAATTACATCAAAAACAATACCCATTAGGTGTTCATACCTTAAGCAAAGAACTAGATGAAGAAGTAGCCCGATTGCACCTAGAAAAGTTAGGAGTTGAGCTAACACGTTTAACTGAAGATCAGTCTAATTATTTAAATATCCCAATTAACGGCCCCTATAAACCCAGTCATTACCGATATTAACAATAAGACTGTCTCAAAATAGAAAACAATAAAATTAGCTTTACAAAGCTGCTTCTACTGCATTTATTATTTTTTTAGACATCGGTTTTGTAGCCGAAGAAAAACGATTCAAAACGCGCCCGTCTTTGCCCACTAAAATTTTAGTAAAGTTCCATTTAATTGAACCCGCTACTTTAGGGTTAGAAGCCGTTAAATAGCGATATAAAAGATGTTGCTGTTCTCCTTTTACAGACACTTTTGTAGTTAAAGGAAAGGTTACCCCATAATTTAATTTACAAAAACTTGCGATTTCAGCATTAGTTCCTGGTTCTTGTTCCCCAAAATCATTGCTAGGCACAGCGATTATAACAAGGCCCTTACCTTTATATTCTTGATACAAACGCTCTAAATCATCGTACTGCGAGGTAAAACCACAGCGACTTGCAACATTTACAAACAAAATAGGCCTGCCCTTATAGGCCTTCAAATCTAATAACTTATTATCATTTCCCAAAATCTGTATTCCGTATAAAGAGGCCGGAATCTTTGCTTTAGATGCCGAGGAATTAGCCATTAGCTTTGTTACTAATAAAACGACTCCGATTACTACAATAACTAAAGACAAAAATTTCATAATGCTTTCCTTTCTTTAAGAATTTTTTGTAACTGTACTTTAAATAACAGAATGTGAAAACCCCTTAAGAGCCTAGATACTAAGCACCGCTAAGAGCCAGGGATACTAAGATTTCTGCTTTAAACTTCGCCTACCTATACAAATAATGAACACTGAATTATTTAAGCTTGACTCAAACTTAGTTCAGATTTAAAATTCTAGTCTTAATAAAAAATAAATTCGTTTTTTATAACCAGTTATTAATATAAATATATAAGTGAGGCCAAGTTGGAAGAAGTAAAAGATAAAGTAGAAGAAAAAAAAGCAAAAACAAATTCTGCAGTAAAACAAGAAGTGGTTTCTATGAGACAACTTTTAGAATGTGGCGTACATTTTGGTCACCAAACAAAACGTTGGGATCCAAAAATGAAAAAATACATCTTTACATCCAGAAATGGAATTCATGTTATCGATCTTCAACAAACTCTGCAATTGATTCACACAGCGTATGAATTTATTAAACGCATAGCACAAAATAACGGAACCGTTTTATTTATAGGAACTAAGAAACAAGCTCAAGACGCGATTAAAGAAGAAGCTATTCGTTGCACAATGCCTTTTGTGAATAACAGATGGCTTGGCGGTACCCTAACAAATATTTCTACAATCAGACAACGTATTAATAAATTAAAAGACCTTGATCGCATGAAAAATGATGGCACATTAGAAACATTAAGCAGCAAAGAACAATCACGCCTCACAAAATTACATACTAAACTTATTACAAACTTAGAAGGTATCACGAATATGATTATGACCCCGTCTGCATTATTTATCGTAGATACTCACAAAGAACAATTAGCTATTAAGGAAGCAAAAAAATTAAAAATTCCTATTGTTGGAATAGTAGATACAAATGCAAACCCTCTTGAAATAGATTACCCAATACCTGCTAACGATGATGCGATACGGGCAATTAAATTACTTTGCTCTATTATTTCTAATGCGGTTATCGATGGGCAGCAAAATCCGATTAACATCGTAAGAGATCCAAAAAAACAAGTTAGAAAAGAAGAACCTAAAAAAGAAGACATTAAAGAAGAAGAAATTAGCAGCAACACAGACAAAACAGAAGAAAAAAAACAAGAAACTAAGAAAGAAGAAAAAACAACTAAAAAAGATGCACCTGCAGAGAATAGCCAAAAAAAGACACCCCCAAAAGCTGAAGTTATAACTGAAAAAGCTTCCCCTGCAGCAAAAAAACCTGCTAGCACAACAAAGAAAGTAGATAGCACTAAAACAGCTAAAACAACAAAAGCTGGAAAATAAAGGAGATTTAGATGGGAATTACTGCTAGCCAAGTATCAGAGTTACGAGCACAAACAGGCGTAGGATTAATGGAGTGTAAAAAAGCACTAGTTGATAGCAACGGCAATATTGAAAATGCTATTAAAGCATTACGTGAAAAAGGTTTAGCAAAGGCCCAGAAGAAAGCCGAAAGAAGCACTAGTGAAGGCAAAGTATTTGTTGCTGAAAGCAGTAATAAAAATTCTGCAGCACTTATTCAATTAAACTGCGAAACTGATTTTGTGGCTGGAAATGCTCAGTTTTCTGAATTAGGTAATACTTTAGCTCAACTTGTTCTTAATAACGCCATAAACTCTGTAGAGCAATTAAATGAAACGACGATAAATGGTAGAAAAGTAAGTGAATTCATATCTGAATACATTGTAAAATTAGGTGAAAATCTAGGTGTTGCTACAGTTGCATCTTTTTCAAATGCTGCTTGTGTATCTAGCTATGTTCATATGAACGGAAAAATTGGAGTGTTAGTTGCATTTAACGGGGGCGTAGATAGTGAAATATCACGTTCAATCGCTATGCAAATTGCTGCTGTATCTCCAACTTATATTAGACCAGAAGAAGTCAATACCAGCGAATTAGACGCAGAAAGAGACATTATTAAAAAACAAGCCTTACAAGAAGGAAAACCAGAAGCCATCGTTGATAAAATTGTTGAAGGTCGTTTACAAAAATACTACAAAGAAGTATGTTTGCTTGAACAGCCATTTATCAAAGAAGATAAGAAAGCTGTGAAAGAAATTCTTCCTACAAATGTAACTGTAGAAAAGTTTGTTAGAATTGCTTTTGGCTAATTGAGAGCCTATTTCGAAGAACTTGAAGACCGCCTTTTAAAACCATATGCGGCAAAATGCCGAGTATCAAAAGGTAGAAAGTTTCCTGAAGAACAAAGTGACACAAGAACTTTATTCCAAAAAGATCGTGACCGAATTATTCACAGCAAATCTTTTAGACGTTTAAAGCATAAAACTCAAGTCTTTATGTCAACGTCTTCAGATCATTATCGATCAAGACTAACCCATACAATCGAAGTCTCTCATCTTTCTCGCCATCTAGCTCGCCTCTTGCAAGTAAATGAAGACCTTACAGAATGCATTGCCTTGGCCCATGATTTAGGACATAGCCCCTTTGGCCATTCTGGCGAAAAAGAATTAAATCAGCTACTTAAAGCCTATGGTGGTTTTGAACATAATTTACATAGTCTTAAAATTGTTGAATCTTTAGAAAAAAAATACCCGTATTTCGATGGATTAAATTTAACATTTGAGGTTTTAGAAGGGTTAAAAAAACATCAAGCACCCTGGAGTTTATCAAAAAAAGCCTCCCAAAATCCGGCCTTTATTACTATAGAAGCACAGATAGCAAATATTGCTGATGAAATAGCCTACAACAACCACGATCTAGATGACGGACTAGCATCAGGATTACTGCAATATGATGAACTTACCCAGCATATTAGTTTATGGAATGAAGCTCATAAAGCAATCACCAATAAATACAGTAATTTAGCCCAGCATCAACGCATTCACTTAATTAATAGCTATTTAATTTCAGCTCAAGTGAACAATGTATTTCAGCATTCCACTACCCTACTTAATTCACTTCAGTTAAAAGACATAGAGGCTTTGCAGCAGGTCACAACGCCTGTGCTTTGTTTTGACGCAGAGATGAATGAAAAAAATAAAGAACTCCGGCACTATTTGGCAAGCAATCTTTACCAACATCC
>JBILGQ010000069.1:0-6003 GCA_044350955.1 Candidatus Marinamargulisbacteria bacterium
GTTGTCATAGAGTTAATTCCACGACCACCTCTGTTTTGAGACCTAAAACTATCTACTGGCATACGTTTAATAAACCCTGCTTGCGAAATTAAAATAGCCACTTGTATATTAGGAATTAAGTCTTCCATAGACATTTCATGAACAGCCTGACCAATTTGAGTACGTCTTTGATCACCAAATTTTTCTTTAATCTCTAACTGCTCAGATTTAATAATGCTATAAACTCTTGCTTCATTTGCCAAAATATCTTTTAAATCAGCCACCTGTGCGAGTAATTCATTGTATTCCGATTCAATCCTATCGCGCTCTAACCCGGTTAAACGCTGTAAGCGCATCTCTAATATTGCAACAGCCTGTTTCTCACTTAATCCGTAAGTTTGCATTAAGCCTTCGCGCGCTTCTTCTGTACTCTTAGAGGCTTTTATAAGTTGAATAATCGGATCTATGTTTTCTAAAGCAATACGCAATCCTTCAATAATATGTAAACGTGCTATCGCTTTTTCTAAATCAAATTTAGTGCGTCTAACAACTACTTCTTTACGATGTAAAATGTAATAACTTAATATCTGTTTCAAATTCAATTGTTTAGGAATACCACTAACAATAGCGACCATATTAATACCAAAAGAATTTTGTAATTGTGTATGCTTATAGAGTTGATTTAACACAACATCACGAGACGCATCTTTTTTAAGCTCAATAAAAATACGCATCCCTTTTCTATCTGATTCATCTCGCAAATCAGAAATGCCTGGTATTTTTTTATCTTGAACTAACTCTGCAATTTTTATAATTAAATTAGCTTTATTGACTTGATAAGGCAATTCTTCAACAATAATAACCTCGCGACCACGTTTGGATTCTTCAAAAGATACTTTTGAACGAATCATAACCGAGCCTCGCCCAGTTTCATAAGCCTTACGAATTCCCTCTACACCACAAATAATACCAGCAGTTGGAAAATCTGGCCCTTTCACGTGCGCCATTAAATCTTCAACAGTCGCATCCGGATTATCAATTAACAAACAAATGCCACCAATCAACTCGTTTAAATTATGCGGAGGAATATTAGTTGCCATTCCCACAGCAATACCCGAAGTTCCGTTTAATAAAAGAGTAGGTAAGCGTGTTGGTAATACACCAGGCTCTTCTAAACTTTCATCAAAGTTCGGATGAAAATTAACCGTATCTTTATCTATATCTTCTAACAAGGCCATGGCAATTTTAGACATACGCGCCTCTGTATATCGCATAGCCGCTGCATTATCGCCGTCAACCGATCCGTAGTTACCCTGACCATCGATCAGTGGATAGCGCAACGAAAAATCCTGCGCCATTCGAACCAATGAATCATATACAGCGGTATCACCATGAGGATGATAACGACCCAAAACGTCCCCTACAATACGAGCGCATTTTTTATAAGCCTTATTAGCCGTAAACCCTGAATCGTACATAGCGTACAAAATACGTCTATGAACAGGTTTTAAACCATCTCGAACATCTGGTAGTGCACGCCCAACAATGACAGACATCGCATATTCTAAATACGACGATTTCATCTCATCATTAATATTAATGAGGTCTATGCCTTTTTCTAATGGGTTATCTTCTTCTAAAAACAACGGTATTTGTTCGTCCATCCGCTACACTCCTTACACGTCAATCCAACGTACATCTTTAGCGTACTTTTCAATAAATAATTTTCTTGGATCGACTTCTGATCCCATTAAAATTGAGAAAATCTCATCCGCTTTTACAGCATCTTCTAAATTAACGCGAAGCATTGTACGTTTTTCTGGATCCATAGTAGTTTCCCACAACTGATCTGGGTTCATCTCTCCCAATCCTTTATAACGTTGTATCGTGACACTTTTACGATCCATTAACTTTAGTTCTTCTTCTAAACTTTTATCGTTATAAGCATATTTTTTCATATTTCCTTTCTTAATCAAATACAAAGGAGGTTGTGCTATATACAAGCATCCCATCGATATAACATTGCGAGCATATCTAAAAAAGAAGGTTAATAACAGCGTTCTAATATGTGCTCCATCTACGTCAGCATCTGTCATAATAACAATTTTGTGATAACGCAACTTCTCTAATACTTTTTTAGGATCGTCACTATCATCGATATCATCATCTTTCGCAGACTCCGACAAGCCTGATATAGAACCAGGACCGATAGCTGTAATCAAGGTTCGAATCTCTTCATTGGCTAAAATTTTATCTAATCTAGCCTTTTCTACGTTTAAAACTTTACCTCTCAAAGGCAAAATCGCCTGAAAGTTTCTGTCACGGCCTTGCTTTGCCGAACCACCCGCTGAATCGCCCTCAACAATATATATCTCACAATTCGCAGGATCTCTATCAGAACAATCAGCCAACTTTCCTGGCAATGTCGTACTTTCTAAACTTGATTTTCGTCGCACTAAATCTTGCGCTTTTCTAGCCGCTTCCCGCACACGCTGAGCAACCAAGGCTTTATTAATAATAGCACGACCCACTTTTGGGTTTCTCTCTAAATAATCGCTTAATCCCTCATCCACTAAAGAGTCTACAATACCCTTTACTTCAGAATTTCCTAATTTCGTCTTTGTTTGACCTTCAAACTGTGGCTCGGCCAATTTAACCGAAATAATAGCCACCAAACCTTCTTTTAAATCAGCGCCAGTAAAATTAGCTTTTTTATCTTTCACTAAATCATATTTTTTTGAAAATGAATTAATGACACGCGTTAAAGCAGTTCTAAATCCACTTAAGTGAGTACCACCTTCTTTAGTACGAATATTATTCGCAAAAGTCATGATAGTCTCGTCATAATAATCTTCAATATATTGAAGAACAACTTCAATTTCATAGGTATCACGTTGTTTTTTCATATAAATAGGAGGAGCAAAAACAGTCACTTTGCTTTCGTTCATCAACTCCATATACGATTGAATACCACCTTCATACTGATAAGTATTCGAAATTGGCTCTTCGCCTCTATTATCTGAAAATGTAATTGAAATCCCGCGATTCAAAAAAGCTAACTCTTTCAAGCGATGCTCTATAACATCTTCTGAAAATACAAGCGTATCAAAAATAGTGGCGTCAGGCTTAAAACGTACAAGCGTTCCGCTTTTTTCACCAACAGCATCAGTAAACACACCGATTAATTTCTCAGGCTTACCTTTAAAATATCGGTTTTGATAACGCTGATTATCACGAACAACTTCAACTTCCAAGTATTCAGCCAGTGCATTCACTACCGATACACCCACTCCATGTAATCCACCAGAAACTTTATATCCCTCACCTTCAAACTTACCCCCAGCATGAAGTGTCGTTAAAACAACCTCCACGGCAGGCAAATTTTTCTCTTTATGAGTATCAATTGGAATTCCTCGACCATTATCTGTAACAGTAACAATATTTTCTGGGTCAATTGTGACGGTAATATGGGTACAAAACCCAGCCATAGCCTCGTCGATACTATTATCAACAACCTCAAATACAAGATGATTCAAACCAGAAACACTGGTTGAACCGATATACATACCAGGGCGTTTTCTTACGGCTTCAAGCCCCTCAAGCACCTTAATATGATCTGCACTATATGCGGTAATTTTATTTTTATCTGTCATGTTTTAAACCAGTGTATAATGTAACACAAAAGCCCCGTACTGAGAAGCTACCAAAGCACATCAATTAGCCCCCTCCGCCCACAAACTGAATAATCTCAACCCGATCCCCATCAGAAATAACTCGAAATTTATACTGATCTGGCGACAAAATATCGCCATTCAATTCAACAATACGATTATTAGAACTTAAAGAAAGTGTATTAAACAGTTCTGAAATAGTTGGCTGAGCCAATAAAAAAACCCGGGATTCCCCATTCAAAACAATTGTTATTTCAGCCACCGCACACGTGTTAAAGGCCAAATAGTAAATAGCGCCTTGCCAATTAAATCATCGCTTGTTACATAGCCCCAATAACGAGAATCCATAGAATGAGCTCGATTATCACCCAACATAAAATAACTATCCTCAGGCACAGTAACAGGCCCGAAAGTATCGTAATCATGCTGAACATCAACACCTGAAAGCACTAACTCTTTACCATTTATAAACACAAAACCACGTTTAATTTCAATCGTATCTCCAGGCAACCCTATACAACGCTTTACATAATCTTTTTTATCACCATGCGGCGATTTAAATACAACGATATCTCCCCGTTTAGGCGCTGTAAAATCATAAATAAATTTATTCACAAAGAGCCGTTCATTCGGAATAGACGGATCACCACCTATCAAAGTAGGAATCATAGATCCAGTGGGCACAACAGACACCTGAATAATAAACTGTTTAACCACCAAAGCAATAGCAAGCGCAACCACAACAGTTTCAACAAAATCAGCTGCATAATACAGAAACTTATTTTTAGCTTTTAACCCGTCTTTATAGACTTTCCATTGACTCGTAGATTTTTTGAAAAAATTTAACATAATTCCAGTGTAGCAAAATTAAGACACAAACAAAATATGCCAAACAAATAAACTCTGTTGTCATTACCTAGCTGTCGTTCTAGAATAACTTAAAAACAAATTAACCCACATTATGAACACTTTAATTCAATTTTTTATCAAAAGACATGTCCTAGTCAATCTTCTAACTCTCATCGTATTATTAGGCGGTTGTTTTGCTTGGAATACCATAAAAAAAGAAGAACTCCCAGACATCACCTTTAATATTATCCGAATTTCAACATCTTATTCCGGAGCCTCTGCCACAGACGTCGAATTTTACATCACAAAACCCATAGAGGAATCGCTGCAAAGTATAGACAACGTCTATCGAATCACTAGCACTTCTAGTTTAGGCCAAAGCTCTGTCACGCTAGAACTAGATCGATTTGCCAAAAATATCGACAAAACAGTAAGCGATATACAACGTTTAATGGCTGACTTGGACTTACCAGATGATGTTATCGAACAGCCAAAAGTAAGGGTCTTTGAAACATCAAAAAAAGCCATTATCGACGTTGCGTTGTATTACGAAAACAAAACCTTGCTCGATGTTGAATCGCGCAAAGAACTACAACAACATTTAAGACAATTAGAAAATAAATTATTAGCTGAACCGACAATATTTGAATGCCGTCGCAGCGGCTATTTGAAAGAAGAAATAACTATCAAAGCCAACCCAAAACAATTAAGCTTCTACGAAATACCGCTAACCAGCATAGCGTCAGAAATTAGCCGAACACACGCAAGAGCCCCGTCTGGAACCTTAAAATCGGGTCAAAATCAACAAGTAACCGTATTATCAGAATTAAATACCAAAGAAAAACTAGAAAACATCGCTGTACAAGGCGGTTTTGATAATAGCCCCATAAAACTACATAAAATCGCTACCATCAGCGATAGCTTTGAAGACAGTACAAACATTTACAAAATAAATGGACGCGAGGGAATTCTTATTGAAGTAGTGAAAAATAGCCAATATGGCATTTTAGAAGCTCTTGAAAAAGTAAAAGTCATCACACAGCAATACCAAAATACAACCCTTACTAACTCGTCTATAAAATTAGTCCTACTTGATGATGAATCGATTGATCTTCGAAACCGATTAGCTATCGTAACGTCTAACGGAATCATTGGGGCTATTTTAATTCTAATAATTTTAATGCTCTTTTTAAATAAACGCTCTGGTGTTTGGGTAGCTTTAGGCATTCCATTTTCTTTATGCGCAACCTTAATTGCCTGTTATTTTTTAGGCTATACGATTAATGGCATAACCGTTGCGGCTATTATTATAGTACTTGGTATAGTGGTAGATGATGCCATTATTATCTCAGAAAATATTTCAAAAAAAATAAGCGAGGGGATTCCTTTAGAAAAAGCCGCATTAGACGGCACGTCTGAAGTAATAAGCCCCATTATTGCCAGTATTTTAACCACCTGTGTGGCATTTATACCCTTATACTTCTTCACAGGCCGTTTTGCCAAT
>JBILGQ010000070.1:0-5993 GCA_044350955.1 Candidatus Marinamargulisbacteria bacterium
ATCGTCACAGAACTTTTTTGTAGCAGACATATAGCCTATAGGGGCATCTAGCCAAACATAAAAATACTTGTCGCTAGTACCTGGGATTTTAAAACCAAAATAAGGGGCATCGCGGCTAATATCCCAATCTTTTAAGGTGTCGCTATCGTTAAACCATTCTAAGCATTTGTTTTTAACACTTTCTATTACTGTGTTGCTTTCTATCCATGCTTTAATTTCGGCAGACACATTATTCAAAGCGAAAAAATAATGAGTTGATTTTTTAAGAATGGGTGCTTTGCCTGAAAAAATGGATTTAGGATTTATTAGTTGAGTAGCAGAATAAGTTGCGTAACATTTTTCGCAAGAATCTCCGTATTGGTCTGGGGTCATGCATTTTGGGCAATTTCCTTTGATATAACGGTCAGATAAAAACAGCTTAGAGTCTTCACAATAATATTGTTCGATATCTTTCTCTGTAATGCAGTTTTTTTCTTTTGCCTTTAAATATATTTCTTCTGAAAGCGCTTGATTTTCGGGGCTATGTGTACTGTAGTAAATATCATAATCGATGCCGAAACCCTTGAAATCGTTGATATGATTTTCTTTTATTTCTGAAATATATTCTTCAGGGCTTTTTTTCTCTTTTTCTGCACTTAGCATAATAGCAGTACCATGGGCGTCATCAGCGCAAATATAATAACAGGTATTACCGATTAATTTTTGAAATCTTACAAATACATCTGTTTGCACATGTTCTACTAAATGGCCTAAATGTATGGGCCCATTGGCATATGGAAGAGCACTTGTTACTAATAGTTGTTTCTTAGTCATAAATACGGCCTTTATTTGCTTTATTTTGCGTTTTTTAGAGCGCTCAAGTCTATTTATATTCTATCTCTCGAATATTTGTCTTATAGCGCATTTTGAAACAGGGTTTATTTTAGCAGTTTCGGTCTAATTACACGAGTTTAAAAAATTTACGTTTTCCTATTTTTAAAATTTGCCCTGTGCCATTATTGATTTCTTCATTAATGCTTTCAATTTTTTTATCGTCTATGCTTATAGCGCCTTGTTGAATAAGTCTTGTTATTTCTTTTTTTGAGGATAGAATATTTTCTAGTGAGATTAGATCAATTAATTTGACCGATTTTGTGATTTTTATTTCTGGTATATCATCAGGAATTATTTTGTTCGAAAAAATTTGCTTAAATCGCTCTTCTGCTTCATTCGCTTTTTCTAACGAGTGAAACCGTGTAATTAGTAGTTTGGCCAGTTCAATTTTGCTATCACGCGGATTTATTGACTGAGAATTTATTTTTACATTAAGAGCTTCGCAATCGTGTTTATCGTAAGATGTGAGCAATGAGTAGTATCGCACGAGTAGCTCATCGGGTATCGACATGATTTTTCCAAACATTTCGTTGGGTTCTTCCTGAATGCCTATATGATTATTTAATGACTTACTCATCTTTTTTACGCCATCTAGACCCTCAAGTATGGGCATGGTTAATACCGCTTGTTCTTTCCCGATTGCATATTCTCGTTGCAAATGACGCCCCATGAGTAAATTAAATTTTTGATCTGTTCCGCCTATCTCTACATCGCTTTTTAATATGACAGAATCGTAGCCTTGTAATAATGGGTATAAAAATTCATGAAGACGGATAGGCTGTCCTTCGGTATAACGTTTGTTAAAATCGTCACGCTCTAGCATTCGGGCGACATTGTATTTTGCGGCCAATTTAATCATATCGCTAGCGCTAAGTTTATTTAGCCATTCACTATTGTAGTATACAGTTGTGCTATTCTTATCAAGAATCTTGAATACTTGCTCTTGGTACGAGCGGGCGTTTTCTTTCACTTCTGGTTCGGTTAAAGATGGCCGCGTTTGGGATTTTCCTGTTGGGTCTCCGATCATAGCTGTAAAGTCGCCAATGATAAACTGAACATGATGCCCTAGATCTTGAAACTGTCTTAGTTTGTTTAGTATAACAGAGTGTCCTAAATGAAGGTCGGGGGCAGATGGATCTGCTCCAAATTTTATAGTCAGCCTTTTTTTACTGCCAAGCTCTTTTTCAAAGTTTTCAGGAATTATATCGATACATGTTGATAAATCGGCACTTTGTTTCATTCGCATAGTGTAGCATGGGCGTGTTTATTTTTTGAAGAGATGCGAGCCACCATGTTTCACGTGAAACATGGCCTCTGTCGCGAAATACCGAATCTAAACAATTTTAGCCCAGCTTATTCTATTGCCATAGAACTGCGCCGTGCTAGAAATTGCTTATCTTGGGCATTTGGCGACGTCGCTGACTTTAATAGGAGAACATTTTCGATAGATTTTATTTTGTATTGACGCATTTCCATGCGTCTTCTCTCCGAATTTAGTCCCTCTTTATTAAAGAGGGTGCCCAAAGGGCGGGTGATTTTGAGTCTAAAATAGTCATGAAAAAAAATTAGACACATGTTATTTTTGTATCGACGCATTGCCATGCGCCTTCTCTCCGAATTGAGTTCCTCTTTATTAAAGAGGGTGCCCAAAGGGCGGGTGATTTTGAGTCTAAAATAGTCATGAAAAAAAATTAAACACATGTTATTTTTGTATCGACGCATTGCGGTGCCTCTTCTCTCCGAATTGAGCCCCTCTTTATTAAAGAGGGTGCCCAAAGGGCGGGTGATTTTGAGTCTAAAATAGTCATGAAAAGCAAAAAAATTAGACGCATGTTATTTTTGTGTTGACGCATTGCCATCGTCTTTTCAGCTGTTTTTTACATGTTTCACGTGAAACATTTTTCTTTTATAAAAAATTAAAGGATGATATTCTTTTTTAATGCGTGAAAAAAATACGGCTCATATAATCTCTATTTCTAATCAGAAAGGTGGCGTTGGTAAAACTACTACGGCCATTAATATAGCGTCTTATTTAGCCCATTCGGGCTTTAAAACCTTGTTGGTTGATTTAGACCCGCAGGGTAATGCCAGTTCTGGTGTTGGAATTGATTTGTCGAAGTTGAAAAATTCGGTTTATCACGCGCTTTTAGGTTTATTGCCAATTGAGGAAGTTGTGTGCCCAACAATTTTACAGGGATTGCATGTTTTGCCGGCTAGACAAGAGTTGGCAGGCTTTGAAATTGAGTATTCGCAGAATGTTTCACGTGAAACACGATTAAAAACAATTTTAGAGCCGTTAAAGAGTTATTATGACTATATTATAATAGATTGCGCACCATCTTTGGGTTTGCTTACACTAAATGGATTGGTTGCCTCTGAGTATGTCTTGATTCCTCTGCAATGCGAGTATTTTGCATTAGAGGGTATTACTTACTTGGTTGATACCATAGAGAAAATAAAGCTTCATATAAATCCAGATCTGGATATTATTGGCATTGTTTTAACAATGTTTGACGGAAGAACGGGCTTGAACCGTGAAGTTGTCGCTAGTGCAAAGAATTTTTTTCGACAGTTGTTGTTTGATACAATTGTGCCCAGAAATATTAAATTAAGCGAGGCACCAAGCCATGGAATCCCTATTTTTATGTATAACGGGGCTAGCTCAGGGGCTATAGCTTATGAAGAATTAACAAAGGAGGTTGTTCATCGTGTCAATTGAAGCAAATAAATTACCTAAATTAGGAAGAGGTGTAGATGCGTTATTTTCGAGGAGTTTTTTGGGGGCGGGTAAAACTATATTAGAACTGCCAATTGAAGCAATTAAGGCTAATGAGTATCAGCCAAGGATGCATTTTGATGAAGAGGCTATTCGTAGTTTAGCCCATTCTATAAAGCAAAATGGCTTGGCTCAGCCTATTTTAGTAAGGCGTTTATTGGATGATAGTTATGAGCTTATTGCGGGTGAAAGACGTTTGCGTGCCTGTAAGCTATTAGGGTTTCAAAAAGTCCCTTGTATTATTAGGCAGATTAGCGATAAAGAAAGTTTGCATTTAGCTTTAGTTGAAAATTTAGACCGTGAAGACTTAAATTCTATTGAAGTAGCAGAAGGTTATTTGCGTTTAATTAAAGAATTTTCTTATACGCATCAGCAGATTGCGGATGAGTTTGGTCGTAGTCGATCATCGATAACTAACAGTTTGCGTCTTTTGCAGTTGTCTGCTGAAATTAAGCGCTTATTGTTTGAAGATAAAATCTCTGAAGGTCATGCAAGAACCTTGCTTGCTTTACCTAATACAGAGGAACAAGATGCTGTTTTGGCAAAAATTCTCGAACGTGGCCTGAGCGTTCGTGAAACAGAGCAGCTTGTGTCAAATTCTTTGACTCAAGATACTGGCAGATTAAAGAAAGACAAAAATAGACATATAGAAACTAGTGAAAAACGCTTGTATTTAGAAGCTGAATTAACAGCGAGGGGCTATTCGGCCATAACGTCTGGAAACGATAAAAAAGGAAAAATTGTACTGACTTATAAAAATGAGGCAGAGTTTTTGGCGATAGCGGCTCAGTTTGGCTTGAATTAGCTTTTGATTTCATGTGAAGCATCAATTGTTTCACGTGAAACGTAGCGAGTAGGAATAGGCGTTTAGTCGGTTGCTTTTACAATGTTAAAATCGTAAAAATCACGAATTCTTAATGCGTATTCTTCTATGCTGTCTTTGACTCCGTCAAATAAATCTTCTTTGCTATGAAAAGAGAGATTGATTAATTGTGGGTGAAGCGGGTCACCTATATTATAGAGTTCTAAGTTTTTGCATCGAATAAAATAGCAATCGATAGGCAGTTTTAGAAGTTCGTAAAAACTTTTGTGTAAATGTAGGAGGCTTTCGTGTCTGTGATTTGATATGCCATGATTAATATACACAACGATGCTTTTGTTATTTTTTAATGTTGATTCTATATGTGTAATACAGTTTTTTAAAGGTTTATCAGGATGTCCTAGACTTTCTACAAATGGGCCAAGTCGTAAAAACGGAAAAAATAAATTCAGTGGAAATTTTGATAATATGCTTTGATAGGGCAGGTTTATGGGTTCCTCAAATTGTGTTAGTAAATAGGGGCTGATCATGGGGGTAGAGCGAAGTGCAAAAATAAGACTGGGTTTTTCAAGCTTAGTAATAGGAAAAATTGGCAGGGTTTCTACTCCGGAGAAAAAAAAGAAACCTTTAAAATAGAGCTTTAAATAAAAGCGTATTGCGTTAGTGTATTTTTGTTTTGATAGGCTTTGTAATAGCATAAGAGTGAGATGTGTAGGAATAAAAACCGGTAGAGCAAAGAGATAGAGAAAGAAGAAGAAATAGCGGTATTTTTTGTTTTTCTTATAGTGCGTCATTTCAGATTGTAAGCGCACAATTTGGTGTTTTAATAGTTTCTTTTGAATATTAGTTGGTTGTTTCATTTAAGTTACATTCCCTTTTTTGTTTAGCAGGTCGGTTACTTTAGATTCTCGTTCTTTTAGGGTTTTTTCGTCTATGGTTTTACTTTGTAGCGATCCGGGGACTTCTTTTATTTTGTCTGTATCTTTTGTAGTGAGGGGGGCTTTATTTGAGGCCGTAAAGAGGGGTTTGATTTTACTGAATAGACTGCTTATTAGAGATTCTTTTTTAGCTTTATTAGGAAGCGCTATGCGGTGGGCTTTTGTAGGGGCTATTTTTGGGCTTTTCTTGATTAAGCTATTAACTGTTGGTTCTTTTATTGCGTCATTAGGGAGTTGTTCAATAAGGGTGTTAATTGGGTTGTTTTCTTGCTTGACAGAGGCTTCTTTTTTGGGAGGGAAGCTTTTTTTGATTTTTTCTAGGTCCCGTAATGGTTTTGATTGTTTTTTTCTTTGTTTAGGTAGCTTTATCTGTAGTTCTTTTTTTAAATCAGTGGCTAAGTCTAGCAAATAATTGTTAACATTTTTTTCTTTGTTCTCGGTTGAAGAGAATAGTTTGTTAAACTTATCTTTGTCAAATTTGTATTTGTCGTAAAGTTTTTTACGATTTTTTTGATGGGTCATTGTTTGTATTTTTGTTGGGGGCCGGTCTTGGTTTTATCGGGGGTTTTTTAGGACGAAAATTTTT
>JBILGQ010000071.1:0-5991 GCA_044350955.1 Candidatus Marinamargulisbacteria bacterium
GTCGCTAGAACGCGCTTTTTAACCTTTTTGCCCTCTCGGATGCTTTCGCAGACTTGATAGTAGATCCGCTCGCAGCCATCTTTATTTTTTTGAACTAACTTTCGAATGTACATATATCTACATATATGCTAGAAAAATACCCATATTGTCAACTAAAAATGACTGTTTGAATCACTAAAACGTAGCTCTACATATTTTTGCTTTTGACAACAAATAAAGACCGGCTTACGCTCGGTCTTTATCTTTTTTATCTGCTTTTTATGTTTTGGTTGTCAAACTTCCGGTATTGAACTATTTGCAGATTGGTTCAAAAACCAAAAAATTACAGATTTTTAATAACATCCAAATAAGCGTTAATAACAATTTTTTCGTCGTACTGAACTTCAACTTTAATTCTTCCTCTACGACCCATTTCTGAAAGTTCGTCATGAGATAAGCCTAAAATTTGCCGCATTTTATCAGCCAAATCTGCACTATCTCGAGGCTTGCACAAGAATCCATTTACAGTATCATCCACAACATTTCGACATCCCACAGAATCAGTTGTAATAATAGGACGTCCCATAGCAGCAGACTCTAAAAGAGTCCTTGGTATTCCCTCTCTATAAAAAGAAGGCAACACCACACAATCAGCAACAGATATTTCGGCCTGAACATCATCACTAGCCCCCAAATAAGCTACCCCATAAATATCTTCAAACTCTTGAATCTTTGAAAGTGGAATTTCTTTTGTTGGAAATCCCAATAACAAACAACGCACATTCGGATATTCTTTTTGAATAATTTGACTAGCCTGTGCATACTCTTGAATACCTTTTGCATAAATTAATCGAGATAATAACAAAAAAGTAAACTCAGATTTTTTTTCAATGACAGGTAGAGATTCCTGTTTAAAACGATTTAAATCAACCCCTGACCCAGGTAAATATTTAACTTTTTTTTCGTTCACCAAATTGGCCTGAATAAATAGTTTAAAATCCTCTTCATTTTGAAAAAATACACACCTAGATTTTCTTAAAGCCCATTTATAAAAAGTCATAACCAAAGTTTTAAGAATACCAGGCTTTTCAAAAACAACCCCCAACCCTGTTATATTATTAATAACAGGCACCCCCATAAACGAAGCGGCTAAAGATCCGTACAAGTTAGGCTTTATAGTAAAGCTTAAATAAATAGACTGTGGATAACGCCAAAAAACAGCCAAATATTTAATGAATAAAATAAAATCTTTAATCGGATTTTTTCCCTTAGCTTCGAGGGGAATAACAAAAAATGTCACACCTAATACTTTAAGTCTTTCCGAATAAGCATCTAGAGGCGCCAAAATAATAATCAAATAACCGTCTAATAAAAGCTGCTTTATTAAATTTACCCGAAAATTATAGATATACCACGACGTATTAGCGCTTATTATAATGGTTTTTTTCACTGCATTCCCTAAAAAATTTTAAAATTTCTACAAATCGTATAATTATGTATAGTATCATTAATCTTAAGTAACAAATAGAGCAATTTAAAACCCATTAATTTTGCGACGTCACTAATTTTAATATCTACTCATTTTGCGACAGTCTCTTTATTCCCAGGAGTCAGGAACCGATTACTAATTAGTCATTAAAGCTAGCCATTGAGATACAATTAATTCTATACTAAGCGTCTGCTGTATTTTTTTTGCCTCACGGCCTAATTTTAACTTTAACTCATCGTCATAACATAATTTTTGCATTAATTCAGATAAATTACTGCCTTGCTCATCCACAGTTAATAAACCATTTTTGCCATCAATAATAATTTCTTCAGGCCCTGTTTTACAACGCGTAGAAATAACAGGCAATCCATGCCCCATCGCTTCAACTAATACATTCGGAAATCCTTCATACAAAGAAGACAACACAAATATGCTTGCTGAACGATAATAATCATCTATCTTACGAGCTTCGCCTTTTAAAAAAATATGCTTTTCTAAATTCAATGTTTGAATTAATTTTTCTAAATAATTCCTTAATTCACCTTCACCACAAATAAGAAGATCATAATTTTGACTTAAATTCGAATCAGAATAAGCTCGAATTAACTTTTCAAATCCTTTTTGTTCATCCAATCTACCCACTGCTAAAATAAATTTTCTTGAATGCACTAAAATAGGTAGTTCATTGCTAAAAAATTGATTTAATGGATTATAAATAGTAACCGTATTATGAACTCGAAGCTCATTAGTTAAATAAGACTCAACTTCTTTTGAGACACAAACAACTTTTTTTGCAATAGGATACAAATAAGACATCCCTATTTGTATTATTTTTGAAAACAGTCTTGGATTATTTCTCACCGAGACAATTGCATCAGAACATGAAACAAGAACAGGAAAATTAGCCGTTTCCATAAAACTAAAAACTTGATCATATTGCTGCTGTTTAAATATTTTTTTTAGTTTAATTATTCTTAAAATAAAAGTAATTATTTTTCTACTAATATCTTTATTAGCTGGCAAATTCAACGAGATAATACGTGCTGAACATTCATAACTCACTTTATTATCAAATATAATAATATCTACATCATGATATTTAGAAAGCTCATTGCTCAGTCTAGACACCACTCTTTCAGCGCCACCACAAGCTAAAGAATATATAACCATTGCCAATTTCAAAATATTACTCCTATCAAATAAATCCAGTAAAGCGTTCTCTATCGCTTACAATTTAAAACTACGTTTCTTTATTATTTCTCTAATAGCTAATATAATTTGTTCGTTTTCCAAAAATCTTCGAGAAGCTATTCTTACAAAATTACCCTCAAGACCTATTTTATCAGCACAATCACGCACATAAACACCATAATTCACTAGCAATTCAGCCATAAACTCTACTGAACTACATACATCCAAAATTTCAACTAAAACAAAATTTGCTTTTGAAGGGTACACTTTCAAATGTTCAAATAATGTTAATGTATCTGAAAAGATTTTCATTTCATTAATATATTTTTTCCTTATGACATCGTACTCTGTCAAAAATAACTTAGAAGTATATAATTCAAAAAAATACTGTGACAAACCATTAGAATTCCAAAGATACCCATTTTTTAATAAAGCATACACTCTAGATTCATCCATGATAGCAAACCCAGCACGTATACCAGCTATCCCAAAATCCTTCGACATACTTTTAATAACGATTAAATTTTTATATTTAGCAGTTAACCCAACAGCAGTTTTATAAGTAGTTTCATTTTCTTCGTGTGCAAAATGAATAAAACTCTCATCTAAAATAACTGTTTCAATAGCAGCAGATTCATTCAAAATTAACCTTATTTTATTAAAATCAATATATCCTCCATCAGGATTATTAGGATTAATAATAATAATGGTATCAGGCAAATGTTTTTTCAAAAAAGAAATATAATCATCTACATCTAAAACATAATTATTTTCTTTTTTTAATCGATAAAAAACAAGCTCTACATTATCTAATGCAAATTCATAATAAGAAGAAAAAGTAGGTATAATAATCACTATTTTTTTTCTTGTAAATCGATGAATGACTGCCTGAATAATCTCAATAGCACCATTTCCGATAAATACATTCGAAAAATTCACCTCTAAATAAGAGGCTAACCCTTGAGCAATATATGAATTTTGAGAAGGATAATATTCTAAAACATCTCTGATTTTATTATTTTTAATTAAATCTTCATTAAAATAGTTTAAAAATAAATCTGTTGCATATGGATTAGATAAAAAACAAGCATCAACCTTCACTTCTAAATCTGGAATTAACTTTGTAATAGTATGAATGCTAGGTGAATGAGTACCAGATTGACTTTTTAATTTTAATATCTGGTCAATTTTATCCATGGGCTAAAAGTAACAAAAAATTATACATTTTACAAAGCTTAATTTTTAAATACTCCTGCCAATACCCCCTACCAAAATCCTTGCTAACCCTTATTGCAAAAAGCCTTAAAATTTCAAAATAAACTATTAATTTGCCTCACCCTCATTAACTAGGCTTATATTCGTTTTGCGACAGTCCCAAATTTATTTATTTACAACAAGCTTGGATTATATCATAATAATTTCCGTGAAAAAACTTGCATTATTTGATTTTTGTGAAACTATTATTAATTTGCAAACTGCAGACGCTTATATAAATTACCTATATAATAATTCTAAATCACTCAGATCTTTATCAATTGAAATCGTTCGTCTTTTATTAAAAAATTCTAGGTTGCTTTACGGGCTCAACCATAAACAATTTCAATTATTACAAATTAAAGGTCTTCTTATAAACAAAGTGTCTACCTTAACAAATCAATTTGTAAACGATATTTTAAATCAAAATATTCTTGAAAAAAGTCTTTTAAAATTACAAGAACACCAAGACAAAGGCCATCATGTTATAGTAGTCTCTGGCGGATTTACACCATACATAAAAGAATTTATGAAAAACTATAATGTGAACGATGTTATAGCAACAGATTTAGAAACTATAGGCAATCAATTCACAGGTAAAATTGACGGGTTAAACTGTATGGGTACAAATAAATTAATTAAACTTAAACAATATATTAATACTGATGAATACGATCTTAAAAATTCGTATGCATATAGCGACTCAAAATCTGATTTACCTCTATTGCAATTTGTAGGAAATGGTTATGCCGTTAATAATGGCCAAAACAATACGGTTTGGGCAAAAAAATATAAAATGCCAATATTCAATGCATAAAGACACATAAAAGCATGTTACTTTTTAGAAAATTTATCTACTTATTATTAAAGCCATCCATTTTTAAAGATTTTAAAAAATACAAAAATCATGATTCACTCACAAAAGAATACATTGACCTTATACAATTTAAACTGTTACAAGGCATTATTTTATACGCATATAAGAATGTTCCTTTTTACAAAAAACTATGGGATAAACACAGTATTAATATAAATATAAAAACGCTAAAAGATTTTGAAAAATTCCCAATAATAACCAAAGAGCAAATCAAAACTGCTATTATAGAAAAACAATATTCTACTAAATATATCGACAGTCCAAAGCTTGTCTGGCAATCTACCACAGGATCCTCAGGACAGCCTCTATGTATACCAATGGACATAGAAAGTGAAAATAAAAAAAACAGCCTTACACGAAGAGTTTACAGCTGGTACGGACGATACTTCGGAACAGTTTCTGTAAGACTATGGAGAGGACCATATAAAAAAAATATCTCAAATAAATTAATAGAGTTTTTAAAAGGAGAGTATACCATTTCAATTTATGATATAAATGATGTAAAAAACTCTGCTTTAAATGAAAAAAGAATTTCTGAAATTATTGATACACTAAACAAAATTAAACCAGAAATTATAGATGGCTTCGTATCCGCATTAGAATTGGTATCAAAACACATTATTCGCCATAATATCAAATTAAAATTTACCCCTAAAATAATTGTAACAGGTGCCGAACTCCTTACGGATACCACCCGGGACACAATAAAAAAAGCATTCCAAACAACGGTTGTTAATCGATATGGCGGAACTGAAATATCTGTAGTTGCCAATGAATGCATGGACCAAGCCAATTCAAACCATTATCTGCATATACAATCTGACAGAGTTTTAATCGAAACATATATAGAGAAAAAAAAAGTCATTAATATAGAAGGTAATTTCATCGTCACTGATCTGACCAACAAAGCATTTCCAATAATTAAGTATGATATTGGAGATAAAGGAATTCTAACTGATCAAACATGTAGCTGCTCTCTACCTTATCCATTAATATCTAAAATTATAGGCAGATCCAATGACTTTTTTATAAAACCAGATGGGTCCTTAATCACATCACATTTTTTTCAAAATATCATGAAAAAATATGATATTTTTGATTTGTATATAATGACTCAACACAAAAGAAATCACATTAGTATTAAATACAAAAAAAATAAAAATTATTTTAATGAAAAAAAATTAGAGTTATTGCTACAAGA
>JBILGQ010000280.1:0-5953 GCA_044350955.1 Candidatus Marinamargulisbacteria bacterium
TTATATTAATTTCTTGATCTGCTTATGATACTATTTACCTATGCACATAAAAAATATTTTAAATGCGTTTTTTCTTATGACTCTGTTTTTTTTATTCATAGATTCAGCAGTTGCATCCGAACTTTCTGTTGAGACAGACTATACTCGGATAGTTTTTAGTGATTATTCTGAAATAGGCGTTGAAAAAACATTGTCCGAAGCTGTTTTGTTGTTTAGCGTAAGCTCTAAAGATCGGGCAGATGCTCAATCGAAAGTGAATAAACGCATGAAAACTATAGTGTCTGATTTGAAAGAAAAATCAGAACTGTCTGTTTCTACAGGTTATTATTCAGTGTATCAAGATAGTGTGGCAAAAAAATGGGTGGCTACTCAACAATTGGTTTTGAACAGTCGTGATAAAGTAGCATTGCTTCAATTTGTAGGCGAATTACAGTCTGAAGGGCTTGTGTTGCAAAGTTTAACTAAATCATTACCTGAAGCAGAGCGAAGCCAATACATAGATGCTTTAACTACAGACGTTCTAAAAAAATTAAAGATTAAAGCAGAATTAATTGCTAAAGAACTTTCAAAATCGACTATTCATTTTAGCCAAATTGAGCTGAACTCTCAAAGTCAAGGAGCACACTTTAGACAATTGTCTTCAACAAAAGAAATGTCTGATGCACCTGTTCTTGAATCAGAACCTGAAAGAATTCGGGTGGATGTTCAGGCTCAAGTGTTGTTGAAATAATACATTAAATAATCAGAATAATCTTAAGCTTTACTTTGCCTGTGAGGGGAGTCTTATCTGAGTGATCAATAAATTATAGGCTAGGGCAGTAGAAGTATAGTTAAATCACTTTTATTTATTAACTATGATGCCTGTAGTAGGCATCATAGCTAAAATCAGGTTATTCTCTTTTCCAGTTAAACTTAACTTTTTGTTCTGACATGAGTGTCGATTAAGCTTATGTCAGAACTTAGTGAAGACTAAATTTTGGGCAGATATACCTTACTTTGCATCAAGTAAGGTTTCGATCTGAGTTTCTAACTTCGTTAAACGATCAGCTTGAATAAGAGCCATGTCCATAGGTGTAATACCTACTTTTACTAATCGTAAATTAGAATTAGGCGAAGTTTCCCATGCTTGACCTACTACTCGTTTTAAATCGCTTGTTGTCATATCTGCAGAGTCTTTAGCGATACCTACACCTGTTTCATCAGAGGCAACTATATATTGGCCTGATTCGACAGGTCCTCGTACTTGAACAAATACCTGTCCAACAAAAGCTACCAGTTCGTATTGGTCTTCATCTTCAGTAGGAGTGTTACCAATAACAATCGGTCGTGCACTAATACTCATCACTCTATCAACATCGCTGGTGCTATCAACAATTTTACCGGCTTTAATACCCACAAGTTCGCCAGAAATATAATCTTTAGTGATATCCATTTTTTGAATATACTCAGCATAGTCAGCACCGGTTGAACTAAATACAACACCTTCTTTTTCCATAAAGGCTATGGCTTCATAACTAGAATTGTCTAGATATGTATATGTCGGAGTTGAAATGCCATTCCCTTTAATTGAACCTGCTTTAGTACCGTTTCCACTTCCAAAGAAAAATGAAATATAATCATTTGAAGAAGCAGGAGATGTTAAACCTGATAGTTGGATTTTTAATCCACTCGCGCTTGATCCTGTATTTGAATTCGTTATACTCGTCACATTAACAGTAGATGTACCTGAAGAGGTTAAGGCGCCGAAAATAACTGTATCGTTAAAATCCAATCCCAAAGTTGTTTGCATAGCTGCACGGCTATTATCATCTAATATTGTTCTGGCGAAAGATGTTAAAGGTGTAGTCGCGTAGGTATCTGAAGCGGTGGTATACACCATTGTATCTGCTGCAGTGGTTAAACTAGCGATAGAGGCTAAACCGGTGTCATAGGCTTGTACGTCAGTACCAATAGCAAGGCCTAAATTGCTTCGGGCTGTGCTTGCAGAGTTAAGATCAGAAAGATTATTATCGGTTTTTAGTACAGAAGTTAAGTCTGATCCGTCGCCTACAAAGGCAGTGGCGCTGATAGTGCCTGGATGATTGGCGCTAGCCATACCTAACAATTCTAGGTCTGATTGAGTAATATTTAACTTAGAAAAATCGATCAATGTTGTAGAGCTAATGTCACTGTTGTCAATAGAGCCCATGAGATTTAATTTACTATATCCGATACTAGCAGCTTCACTAATATCGCTATTGGTGATAGAGCCTATGAGATCTAATTTATCATATGAGATACCAGCAGAATAGCTAATGTCATTGTTGGTGATAGAGCTCAAGAGATCTAATTTATTATATGAGATACCAGCAGAATAGCTAATGTCATTGTTGGTGATAGAGTCATAGAGATCTAATTTAGAATATTGGATGCCTGCGTAAGGGGTAATGTCGTAGTTTGAGATAGATTCCCAAAGATCTAATTTAGAATACTGGATGCCTGCAGTGATGCTAATATCGTTGTTCATGATAGAATCATAGATATTTAATTTAGAGTATGGAATGCTGGCAGAATCGCTAATGTCGTCGTTGGTGATACTATAGTTTAAAATTTTATCAGAAGTAATAGCGTCGCTAGCAATTCTATCTTCAGTGATAGTTCCTATAGCAATTTTTTCATTAGTAATCGCTTGGTCATTTATCATTTCTGTAGTTATAGAACTTAAATCTACGGATGTAGCAATGATATTTGTTAAGCCTGATCCGTCTCCTACAAAGGCATTGGCGGTGATAGTGCCAGAATAATTAGTGCTTGGTATACCTAAGTCTGTGATGTCTGACAGAGAGATGTTTAGTTTAGTAAAAGCAATTGCTGCTGAACCGCTAATATCATCGTCGGTGATAGTAGCATCTTGAATTTTTGTTGTGTTGATAGAGTCATCAGCTACAGTAGCAGAGACATTGCTTAAGCCTGATCCGTCGCCTGTGAAAGCAGTGGCGGTGATGGTGCCGGAGTAGTTGCTGGTTACTACAGATGAATTGATAGAGAAAGTGCCTTCATTTAGAGATAAACCCGAACCTGCATCGTAGGTGGTGTCGGTATCAGATCCAGGGATACCTAAACTTTCGATGTCGGATTTGGTGATGTTAAGTTTAGAAAAAGCGATCTCTGCTGAATTGTTAATATCAGCGTCGGTGATAGTGCCATCGGCAATTTTATCAGAAGTAACACCAGAGTCTTGAATTTTAGTAGTGGTTACGGCTCCAGTGGCCAATTTGGCAGAAACAACAGCATCTGAGGCAAGATCATCGGTGGTAATGGTAGCATCAGCAATTTTAGCCGAGGTAATAGCGCCATCAGCGATTTTAACAGCAGTAACACCCAAGTCTTGAATTTTAGAAGTGGTTACGGCTCCAGTGGCTAACTTGGCGGATACAACAGCATCTGAGGCAAGCTTTGATTCGGTGATAGCGCCATCAGCGATTTTATCAGAAGTAACACCAGAGTCTTGAATTTTAGAAGTGGTTACGGCTCCAGTGGCTAACTTGGCGGATACAACAGCATCTGAAGCTAATTTTGATTCTGTGATAGAGCCATCAGCAACTGTAGCAGAGACATTGCTTAAGCCTGATCCGTCACCTACAAAGGCATTGGCAGTGATAGTACCTGAATAATTGGTGCTAGGTATGCCTAAGTCTGTGATGTCTGACAGAGAGATGTTTAGTTTGCCAAAAGTAATACCTGCTAAATCACTAATATCATCGTCGGTGATAGTTCCGTTTTGAATTTTGGCAGAAACAACAGAGTCTGAGGCAAGATCATCGGCGGTAATGGTAGCATCAGCAATTTTTGCAGAAGTAACAGCTCCAGTATCTATTAAAGATGAAATTATAGTATTATCCATTATATGACCGGTACTTATAGTGTTATAAGCTATTTTATCTGAAGTAACAGCATTATTTGCAATTTTAGCTGTAGAAATAGCAGAGTCTTCGATTTTCGTCGTAGTAACAGCATCATTGGTAATATTAGTTGAAGTAACAGCATTATCAGCGATTTTCTCAGAAGTAACGGCATCGTTATAGATTTTTTCGGTAGTAACAGCTCCAGTATCTATTAAAGATGAAATTATAGTATTGTCCATTATATGACCGGTACTTATAGTGTTATAAGCTATTTTATCTGAAGTAACAGCATAATCAGCAATTTTTGCAGAAGTAACAGCATCTGAGGCTAATTTTGATTCTGTGATAGCGCCGTCAGCGATGATGGCAGAAACGTTGCTTAAGCCTGAGCCGTCACCCACAAAAGCGTTAGCGGTGATAGTGCCAGAATAATTGGTGCTAGGTATGCCTAAGTTTGTGATGTCTGACAGAGAGATATTTAATTTAGAGAAGGCGATGTTAGCGCCAGGATTAATATCAATGTTCATGATACTGTCATCGGCAATTTTATTTGAATCAATAGCATTACCGGCAATTTTATCTGATGTAATGACAGAGTTAGCGATTTTAACAGTAGTAATAGCATTATCGGCAAGTTTAAATTCAGTTATAGCACCGTTAGCGATGGTGGCAGAGACGTTGCTTAAGCCCGACCCGTCACCCACAAAAGCGTTAGCGGTGATAGTGCCAGAATAATTGCTGCTAGGGATACCTAAGTCTGTGATGTCTGACAGAGAGATATTTAATTTAGAGAAGGCGATGTTAGCGCCAGGATTAATATCAATGTTCATGATGGTGCTATCAGCAATTTTGAATGAAGAAATAGAATCGTTAGCAACAGTAGCCGGAACATTGGTTAAGCTTGACCCGTCACCAGAAAAAGCAGTGGCTGTGATGGTTCCGGAGTAGTTGCTTGTAACAACAGAAGAGTCTATAGAAAAAGTGGTGGTATCTAACGATAAGCCCGAACCTGCGCTGTAGGTGGTGTAGGTATCTTCACCAGGAATTCCTAAACTTTCGATGTCAGATTTAGAGATATTTAATTTAGAGAAGGCGATGTTAGCGCCAGGATTAATATCAATGTTCATGATACTGTCATCGGCAATTTTGTTTGAATTAATAGCATTACCGGCAATTTTATCTGATGTAATGACAGAGTTAGCGATTTTAGCAGTAGTAATAGCATTATCGGCAAGTTTAAATTCAGTTATAGCACCGTTAGCGATGGTGGCAGAGACGTTGCTTAAGCCTGAACCGTCACCCACAAAAGCATTGGCGGTGATAGTACCAGAATAATTGGTGCTTGGGATACCTAAGTCTGTGATGTCTGACAGAGAGATATTTAATTTAGAGAAGGCGATGTTAGCGCCAGAATTAATATCAATGTTCATGATGGTGCTATCAGCAATTTTGAATGAAGAAATAGAATCGTTAGCAACAGTAGCTGGAACATTGGTTAAGCTTGACCCGTCGCCTGAGAAAGCAGTGGCTGTGATGGTGCCGGAGTAGTTGCTTGTAACAACAGAAGAGTCTATAGAAAAAGTGGTGCCAGATAAAGACAAGCCAGAACCAGCGGAGTAGGTGGTGTCGTCATCTTCACCAGGAATTCCTAAACTTTCGATGTCAGATTTAGAGATATTTAGTTTAGAGAAGGCGATGTTAGCGCCAGGATTAATATCAATGTTCATGATACTGTCATCGGCAATTTTGTTTGAATTAATAGCATTACCGGCAATTTTATCTGATGTAATGACAGAGTTAGCGATTTTAGCAGTAGTAATAGCATTATCGGCAAGTTTAAATTCAGTTATAGCACCGTTAGCGATGGTGGCAGAGACGTTGCTTAAGCCTGAACCGTCACCCACAAAAGCGTTAGCGGTGATAGTGCCAGAATAATTGGTGCTAGGTATGCCTAAGTCTGTGATGTCTGACAGAGAGATATTTAATTTAGAGAAGGCGATGTTAGCGCCAGGATTAATATCAATGTTCATGATACTGTCATCGGCAATTTTATTTGAATCAATAGCATT
>JBILGQ010000072.1:0-5937 GCA_044350955.1 Candidatus Marinamargulisbacteria bacterium
GACTTTACACTGACGGGCCATTTTTCGGAATCTTACGAATCTAAATCGGTAGTATTGGCCGGAGACGCTTTGTTTAGAGAGAGTATCGGACGCACAGATTTGCCATTTGGAGATCATCAACAACTAATAAACAGTATACAAGCACAGTTGTTTACTTTGCCGGATAATACAGTAGTTTGTTCGGGGCATGGACCTAATACAACGATAGGACATGAGAAGCGGTATAATCGGTTTTTTTAGTTTTAAATTTGATATTATATTTTACAGTCTTACTTTTTTTTACAAAATTTCTCTTGGTCGCCCTTAGACACAATTTTCTGGACAGTATCCTGCGACAGTCCCATGTTTAACGTCATGCTGCGCAAAGTCGCAGCATCCAGTATTTTTAATAGATTCAGATACAATTAGGTCAATCATTGCATCTCGTTGTGTTTCTTGGGGGGAGTCCTTCTAACCAGCCACGAACACATCCTGCCTTTTGGGAAAAGGCATAGAGTAGAGGGTGAACCAAGTCTAAATTATAGTTAAAATTTGGCCAGTTTGTCATTTGCCAATTGTATATCATGAGCCGATTAGATGTATTTTTAGATATATAGTGCTGAATTTGTGGTGCGCCTAGAGAGAGTCGAACTCCCAACCTTCTGATCCGTAGTCAGATGCTCTATCCATTAAGCTATAGGCGCCAAAGAGGGATTCATTATAACCAATGAGGAAAATGAAGGGAAGAGTTATGTGGTTTGCAAAAGGGATAATGGGAAATTCACTTAAAATCATAAAGGCTAAATTGTATTAAGCTGAAAGAAATTGCGTTTGATTGATTAGTTTTGCTTAAAAAAGTAGTATAGAATAATATTTTGAAAAAGAAATATATATTATCAGTTAATATTTCAAAAAAATTACATTGTCAAAATAAAAGAGATTGTTATTTAGCAAAGTATTAAATATAAATTAGAAAGGATTAATTTTAATATCAATAGAACAATAGGGGAAAAAATCTGGGATTAATTCTTTGATTTCACCATTATCATAAAAGCAATGAGCTATAGATGGGAACTCATCATGTCTAATTTTAAATTTTGCGTTCGGATTATGGAACATAATAAGACCTTCTCCCCATGTTTCATCAGAATCAGGGCTTACTTGATAAGAAAATTCTTTGATTCCTTTATCAGGACAATAACAAGTTCCTGTTCTGATTTTTATGTTATTTCCAAATCCTCCTTGTATTCCCATTCTATCAAATTTGTTTACTGTGCCAGTACAGCTGAATAGAACAGCGCTAATATACTCAGAATTTGGCAAGAAGAAAAAACCAGAAGAAACGGGGGCTCCATTTTTTTTTTTGATGTGTTTTATTTTCTTTTATAATTATATCATCATTTTTTTTCTCGTAATTAATACCATATAGATAGCAAGATAAAAATTTATAATATTCTGGCTTTAAATTTTTTTTGTCAAAATAAGCAATTGCAAAAATTATTGGTTTATTTTTAATATGATCTAATTTCCAATACTCTTTATTTAGTTTAGTTGTTAATGAAGAAGAAAATTTAATAGCAATTTCATCTAAATATACTTTATTAAAAACTTTATAAATATCAGAATCTTCGGTTGTACTTCTCCCGACTATAACTGCTTCTATTGCTACCTCTTGAGAATGAGTTTGAATTAAAAAATCAGGTGTATTATATTTTCTTTCTATAATTAATTCTTCTTCTTGAAAATACGTATTTAAATAAAGCTCCCAAATTCTTGAATCAAAGCCTGTACTTTGAAATTGATCAATAAAATTCCCGTCGATATCATAAAATTTAGTTGTTAGCTCCGTAATAACTTTTTTAGCGGCTTTATAGTCAGGGTTAGTTTGAAGTTCTTTAAAATCAGGATTTATTTCTTCTGGCTTTTTTTTTAGACGAGTAGCAGTTTCAAAAATATTTAATGATTTTATATTATTACCAACAACAAAAGTATTCGGCTTAGTGGATTTCATTAATTGATTTTTCTTAATCCACAGTTCACATTCTTTTTTTGTAGTAAATGAATCAATGCAATCAATTGCTCTGAATCTATTATTTTCATCTCTTCCTAGTAAGATGGCGTTAAAATCATAATCTGATAGATCAAATAAAATTACTCCTAAAATTGTTTCTGTTTTATTAGAATACCAACCAATTTCATGGTAGTTAGGTGCTAAGTATGTGTTTTTTGAATGATTAGCATATATTTTAAATCGTTTTTGTGTAATTGTTTTGATTTTCATGGGGTTTGTATTATTACATAATTATTTGTTTTGCGACAGCTCCATGTATAAAAATGTAGGCTTATAATAGAAGAATATGTTGATAAAATTTTTATTTTTTTTATTATTACTTATATCTTTTTTCGAACTTTAAATTTCTAGTAATTCTGTTGAGATAATTTTCAGAATTGCATATTATTTTTTTGTGGCAATACGATGCAATCAATATATTGACTTGTCTAACCTCTTTTTTTGAAAATTCGTAAGTATATTTTATTTTTGAGTCAGCTCCCTCGAAAACTAAGAGGCAATTTTTAGTTAATGGAAAGTATAATTTGGTGGCATTACCATAGCCTTTAGCCATAAAATCGACAAAGGGGTAGTCAGAAGTGATAAACGGGGCATTTTTAGAAAATATTATGTGTAAGGTTCTTTTTTTTAGTGTGCATTCTATTTTATCGAAAGCGTTCCATTTATCAATTTCATTTAATGTAGTGGTATTTATCATATCTTGAGAAAACTTTATTTTTGTAATTGAGTTGAGAGTATTGTTAAGTTTATTCTTAGTATACTCTATTATTAGAGGAGATCTTTTCAGCATCATAATAACATACTGAATAATGGTTAAACGATCTGGATATTCGATAGTATTCTGTATATTTTTGGAATTAGTATTAGTATCTTGTAAAAGCTTGGCAGTTTCTTTGACTTTGTTGAATATTTGGGTCATTCGGGTTTCTAATTTGTTAAATTTGTTTTCTCGTGTATGGTCCCTATTATCATCTTTATCATATGGAGAGTAATAGTTTGAAGCAGTAGTAGCATTCTCTGGTCCTTTTTTTTTAATTCCTTTAACTTTATCATAAATCCATAAAACATCGCTTTCTTTTGAATTAAAGGTTTCTTTTTCACAGAAGCCTAATAGATATGATTTCGGTAATATATGTTGTTTTTTGTATTTTGCCATTTTTAATATCGAATTTAAAAACTAGTTTAAAGCCACGAATGTCGTTCTTGGAGGTTTAATTGATTCTTTTTAATTAGCTCTATGAATCATCTTAAATGTAATTCCATACAAATGAACTGAATTTTACTTCAAAGATGCAGTTTTATCTACTTTTTATTTTATTAAGCATGCTTCATTTCTTACTCCCATCGTAACGCATCAGCCGGGTTAAGTTTTGCTGCACGAGCTGCAGGATACACCCCTGAACATACTCCCACCAGAGTCGACACCCCGAACGCTAGTACGACATAGTTAAATGGAAATAAAAGTGGTTTTTTCGTTACCAGAACTGTGATTAGGGCGATTAAGGTTCCAAGCAAGACTCCGATTATTCCGGCAATACCGCTTAAACACAGGGATTCAATTAAAAATTGGTAAAATATTTGTCTGGAAGAAGCTCCTAGGGCTTTTCTTATGCCTATTTCTCGGGTGCGCTCTACTACCGAAATGGCCATGATATTGGCGATTCCTATGCCTCCTACTATCACCGATATCGATACGGCTACTGCTAAAATCCATGAGAGTACATTTAGAATTGTATTCGCTGATTCTATGTAATGTTTCATGGCGGTGTAACTGTAGTCGAATGCGTTATGATGCTCTTTTTTTAGTATGGCAATGACTTCTTTTGCTGCATTGTCTGATTCTTCGGTAGATAGTGCCGACATTTCGATATAATCGATCGAGTTTTTAGAATATAGTGCTGAATAAACTCCGATTGGAATAATAATACGTCCGTTTGGGCTGTTTCCTCCGCCTACGCCAATGCTGCGAATTAAGTCGCGGTCTTTGTTTTTAAGTACGCCAATGACTTCATAACGCGTATTATTAATGTCGATTTCTTGGCCGATGGCTGATAAGCCTGGGAAGAACTTATTCGAGACGTCTTCGCCTATTACGCATACTTTTCTGGAGTACTTGCTGTCGCTGTCTGTGATAAATCGGCCTTGTAGTACGGTGTCGTTTTCTATCGATTGAAGAGAGGGTGTCGTAAATAATATTTGGGTGAATAAAAATTCTTTTTTATAACGACACCAGGTCGATAGTTCTATTACGGGAGCGATTTTTTGTACTAATGTCGCTTTTTGTTTAATCAAAAGAATATCGTCTAAAAAAATTCCACTGCCATTTTTAACAATTGTTCCCGGAATCGTCTCTGAATTATTTCGATAAATCCAGATCGTTTGTAATCCAAAGGTCTTGATTTCATTAAAAATTAGTTGTCGGCCACTGCTGCCAATAATTCCCATAATAATGATTCCCGAGACCCCAATAACAATGCCTATAATAGCCAAAAAACTTCTTAAACGATTTAAAAAAATATTTTCTATGGACATATAAAAGAGGTCTTTTAGTTTCATGTTTTTTACTTTATACGGGAGAATCGCTTAAAATTTGTCCGTCAGAAATATGAATAACTCGCTGTGTTTGTTGGGCGATTTTGGGGTCGTGTGTTACTAAAACAAGGGTCGTTCCACTTTGATGAATGGTCTTTAATAAAGCCATAATTTCTTCGCTGGTGCTGGTATCTAAATTTCCTGTGGGTTCATCGGCTAAGATTACTGTTTGATTTCCAATTAGTGCTCGTGCAATGGCCACACGCTGACGTTCTCCTCCGGATAGGGCGTTAGGGAGATGCTCGGCTCTATCGTGAAGACCTACTTTTTTTAGAAGATCCAAACAGCGTTTTTTTCTTTCGTCTTGGTTAACTCCTGAATAAATAAGCGGTAATTCTATATTTTGAAGGGCGTTATAATGTGGAATCAAGTTAAAACATTGAAAAATAAATCCAATTTTTTTATTGCGTATTAATGAGAGAGTCGAATCGTTCTCATAAGTGATGAGCTTGCTATCTAAGAAATAAGACCCTGTATCTGGCTTATCGAAGCAGCCTAAAATATTTAACAACGTTGACTTTCCTGACCCAGACGCCCCCATAATGCTCACGAATTCACCTGCCTGTATATGCAAGGAAATATCCTGTAAGACAATTACAGGGCTGGGGCCAACTTTGTAGGTTTTTTCGATATTTTGAATTTCGATCATTTAATTATTATTTTATCGCTTGTATTTAGGCCGCTAATAATTTCTATCCAGTCTTTGGTTTCAAGCCCTGTTTTTACCCATTTTTTTATTTTTTGTTCTTTTTCTAAGACCCAGACATAAGACAGGTTTTCGTCATATAGCACACATTGAATAGGCAAGTAACTTACGTTTTTCTTTTCGTGTGTGATAATTTCTACTTGAACTTGATTGCCAGGAATCAGAGAGATATCTGAAGACAGGGGAGATAGTTCAATCGTTATTTTAACGGTGTAGGCCCCATTTTCTTGATTAATTTTAGAGCCGATACGCGATATTTTCCCGGCTATTTTTTTGCCCTGAAGTCCTTCGGAACTTATTGTCGCCATTTGCCCAACTTTGACGTGATAGGCATCGATTTCATTCGTCTGAGTTTCTACTTCTAGCTGCCCTGTTCCAGCAATCTCAAATAATAGCATTCCGCTTGAGACAGATTCTCCTGATTCGACATATTTAGACAAAATTTTACCATGTATTGGGGCTTGGCAAGACTGATTTTCGAGTTCATTTTGAATCGTTTTAATGTTGTTTGATACGATTTGCTCTAAAATCGTTGCTTCATCTATTTTTGTGTGTAGAATCTGAATGTCTCCCGAGGGAATGATGCCTG
>JBILGQ010000073.1:0-5870 GCA_044350955.1 Candidatus Marinamargulisbacteria bacterium
TGTCACAAGAAATAATCGCCCCTCAATTAATAAAGAACTTACCCGTCACAGAATTAGCCGATTCTATTATTAAACTTTACGATGATAAGAAGGAGTTAGAAAGAATTAAGAATAAATTAGAAAATTTCTCAGTAGAGTCACAAATCGATACTATTATTTGTAAGACTATATTAAATAAAACAAAAAACTCTAACTGTCTTTAAATCTCTTTATTTACCAATAAAACACGCCTCACAAAAAAAACAAAATCCCCCGCCCTTCAGGCACCCCCTTTAATAAAGTGGGTTTAAACTCTTTCGTTATCCCCTCTTTATTAAAGAGGGTTAGGGTGATTTTGTGTTTCGAAGTTAGGAAGATTTTGTGTTTCGAAGTTAGGGTGATTTTGTGTTTCGAAGTTAGGGTGATTTTGTGTTTCAAAGTTTGAAATTTTTTGTTTAACATATTCAAAATTATTCATAACAACATCATTACTAAATCTTAATACAAAAAGTCCATATCCATTTAATATATTAGTTCTTTCTTCATCATATGCTATTCCCTCGTCTGTGAAATGTTTGGCGCCATCAAGTTCTATTACTAATTTCAATTTAGGACAATAAAAATCTACAATAAAATTATCAATAATTTTCTGCCGATAGCATTTATAAGAAAAAGCCACTAGGAATTCTTTCCAAAGCTTTATCTCTGCTTTCGTCATGTTTTTTCGTAAATCTCGTGCTTGTTGTTTTAAATGTTTATTATAATCTAAAAATCGTTTCATCAAATTACCTAATAGCTCTGTCGCGAAATACCCAATCTAATCAATTTTAGTCCAGCTTATTCTATTGCAATAGAACTGCGCTTTGCAAGAAATTGCTTATCTTGGTCATTTGGCATCCTCGCTAATTTTAATGTTTGACCGTTTTGCTACAGCCCCCTTATGGCCGTTTCATAATTCCCTCTTTATTAAAATTTCGTGTTTCGTTGTTTAAATTCTTTCGTTATTCCCTCTTTATTAAAGAGGGTTAGGGTGATTTTGTGTTTCGAAATTAGGGTTATTTCGTGTTTCGTTGTTTAAATTCTTTCGTTATTCCCTCTTTATTAAAGAGGGTTAGGGTGATTTTGTGTTTCGAAATTAGGTTGATTTTGTGTTTCGAAATTAGGGTGATTTTGTGTTTGATGTTTGTAGTTTTTTGTTTAAGTCATAATAACTTTTTATTACCAATAAAACACGCCTCACAAAAAAAACAAAATCCCCCGCCCTTCAGGCACCCCCTTTAATAAAGTGGGTTTAAATTCTTTCGTTATTCCCTCTTTATTCATGGGGATGTCCTTGAGGTTGGCTTTCGGGCGGTGGATGCCAGCGAATGTCCCTTTCGTATTTTCACGAATATTCCTTATTATATTTCTGCAAAGTTTATTGCCTTATATGCGGCGTATAAAGATAAGATTACAGATATCACCCTCATGTTGCAGTGGGAATTTGCCAAATAGCTGGTCTCTAAACCCGGTGAATTGGTCTATACCCCATTGGCTATTTTTGCACAGATGCACTTCGATATCCGGCTGGATTTCCAGGTCAGCCGCCATTGTTTTCGTCCGCACCCAAGGTGGATTCGGCCAAAGATTATGGCTTTTTTCTCTTTGTGAAAGCGGTGTTCTGGGGCCGTCGCAAGCCGCTCAAATCTGCCCTGCACAAAAGCCCGTAATGGACAGTGAGAGAGGGCTATAGCACCCATGCCATATGGGACACCCTTGGGAGTACCCGTGCGGAAGTCTTGTCTCGCGAACAATTGTTGGATACCTACCGCCAGTTGTTGCCGTATTTGGAGCGGGTTCCGGCTTTCAAGGGTCGGGAGGTCTTTGATCTCGAATAGGGGTGAAAGGGCTAGGGATGTTTGGCTCCTCAAATCTCTTCTGTCTTGGGTGGAAGAGGCGAAGACTCATAACCTATGAAATGACCCCACTCCTTTATCGGAATAAAAGACCTGTTATTATGATTTGCCCATTCATGGAATTTTTTAAATTTTGGATGGTAACCCTTCATCCTAAAGTTCTCATGGTAGATTTGCTTAAATTTCTTAATCTTGACTTTAACTGAGGGGTTAAAGTCTTTGGGGAAACCCGTGAATGCAGCACAGTCTGCAACAGTGACTACCCCTTGTGGTGCAAAGCCTTCGGGGAAACCCGTGAATGCAGCACAGCCGGTAACATAAACTTCCCCTTGTGGCGCAAAGCCTTCGGGGAAACCCGTGAATGCAGCACAGTCTGCAACAGTGACTGCCCCTTGTGGCGCAAAGCCTTCGGGAAAACCCGTGAATGCACAACACATGGTAACATGGACTGCCCCTTGTGGCGCAAAGCCTTCAGGTAAACTGGTTAAATTTTTTAAATTGAAAAGAAAAAAAACATCTTTCGACGCCAAATGGGCAGGGTCTCTAAGCATAGCTACAACTGCCTTGCGGTCTTCGAGCTCCGCCTCGGGCGAATCTTGAATATATTTCTCGAGAGCAGGCGGCATGTCAGCATCCGAGAGCTTGAACTTATCCATCATTTCCTGTGTTAATACTTGTCCTGCAAGACTCAGTTTCTTATTGCCTATGTTTTGCTTATGAGGCGTCGTATCCTGATTGAGCTCTCGTAGCACTTCGATCAACCTAAGACGACTAGGGTCTTGATTTGGCATAATATTAATTTTATTAATAATCTGATTTGCCATAGGTTTTAGTGGGCAGTATGCCTTGGTGTCTCTTCCTTGAGTTTTGGTATCTCTTCGAAGTTTCAAAACAGTAATGAACAACTCCTTGATCTCTCTAATAGCCGCCGCGTTTACGCCACCGGGGGAATTCAGGATAGTGTTTAGCTGACTTCTTGTCGTGTTAATCGTATCGACTCTGTTCTCCATCCCCTTAACTGTTTCCTCGTTAACTTTTCTCGCGCTCCCTCTACCAATGTTCATCATAATTTAAACTCCTCCTTCTAATAAAAAATACAGTCATTATCAGACTACTAATCAGTAATTCCCAAATTAATGAGATTTAAACAGTTGGGCGTGTATGGCTTTCTACATCGCTCGGTTTTTGGCTGCTTACTACAAGTATCGAAATTTAAGGAATTTGATTGCATTGATAGATTGTTTGTGTTTCGTTGTTTAAATTCTTTCGTTATCCCCTCTTTATTAAAGAGGGTTAGGGTGATTTTGTGTTTCGAAGTTAGGAAGATTTTGTGTTTCGAAGTTAGGGTGATTTAGTGTTTCAAAATTAAAGAGATTTTATGTTTGATTTAAACTTTAAAAACGTTCTAGAAAAAATCTTCAGAATCTTCTTCAGTGTTAGATTTAGCACTTTCTTTAAGTTTCATAGGACCTTGTTGGTAAATCTTAATACTATCTACGGCTATTTTTGGTTTAATTTCTTTATCAGCTGCTAATAAAATCATCTGCATTTGCAATAAACCGCCAGACGACCCTGTTTGATAAGGATTCCATTTATCGTCGCCCACATTAATATTTCCGTCCACAAAATCACTAAAGGGTATAATTAAAGCTTTCCAACCCGACCAATCAACTTTTATGGTTCGAATAAATTTATCATCCGCTAACGTTTCAGAACTAATACTAGGGTTTACTTCTACTTGAAAATTATTATTGTCGTCGTCAAATAATTCTATAATTAACAATCCACTTAAAGGTCCATTACCCCTAACTAATAATTTCAGTGAATTGTAGTTAGCTACATCGATAGCAAAATAAGTCCCTACTCCACCTACATACCAATTATTGGGGGTTCCTTCTAGTTTTAAGGAATACTCTTCAAGGTGTTGAAATTCTTTTTTGTCATTGCGAGCAATTTCCATTGAAATGTTATCAAAACCCCACCATTTAGGTTGCATAGTAAAATTTTTATCTTCAAAGTTATCAACAATAAATAAATCTTTAGGTTGATCCGGAAAAATCTTCGCAGCAAAATTACTCTGTGCAAAACAGCTAAGCATTAGCAGTAAAAAAACACTCTTTTTCATCATACTCCTAATAAGATACCACATGCTCACGAGGTTTTGTCAAAGCTTCTATTGAAATTTTTACACAATTCATATCTTTACAGCCAATAATGGCCCTTTTTTCTATCGAAAATCCCTGAATCCACAGAATTTTATTTTTAGATTCTACACATAATATGCTATCACGCTCTAACTTAGACAAACCCTTTTTTGACAAATAATCGTGAACGCGCATCTCGGTATTTTTTGAAAAAGGCGTAAATGTATCTGTACTCTTAATAAATCTCAGAACAAGCTCGTCACATGCACTTGTGTTTAAATAACAATAGCTTTCTGTAGAACGAATCTCTTCTGGTATAAAATCTAAAAATTCAGACTTTGCTTTTACATGATAAAAATTTTGATACCCTGAATTTAACTTTAACGCATCGTTTTTAGATCTCTTAGTCAAACAAAAAAATAAGCGCTTTTTATGATAATAAATGCTTAATTTTTTAGGAAAATGGCCAATAGAGCCCCATTTTTGCTTAAGTATGGCTTTATTTATGAGTTGAATATGGGTATAAGAAAAATCAATTTTATTTTCGAATGCTGTTCTTATCGTTTGAATCGGAAAATAACAACTGTAAATTTGTTTTAACACATAAAATAATATCGTTTCTTGTTGCATAGGCGAAAGCAAAAAATAAGGTTCCTGAATATCCGTATACTCATAATACGGCGTTTCAAAAACTCTAATCTGATCTAAATAATGTTTCGGAAATAGATACTCTCGTAATTGCCCAACTTCTTTAAATAAATTCTCAACTTGCCTATTTGTTCCCGAATCAAAGCTATTTAAAAAAGGCAGTAATTGCCAACGAATTTGATTCCGACTATAGTCTAAAACAGTGTTACTTTCATCAATACTATAGATTTGATTATTGACCTCTAAGTAGCTTAAAATATCTTTCTTGCTAATTTGTAAGAAAGGCCGACATATTCGATACCCCTCATACACACACTCGCCTGTTAAGGGCAATGAATAAACAGGACCTCTTAATAATTGCAAATAACAACTTTCGATCTGATCATCGTAATGATGCCCTGTGAGTATAATTTTATAGCCACTTAGTTTAGCCAAATGTGCTCGCAAGTAATTGCGTAATACATGACCTGACGCCTCTATAGAACAACGAAATTTTTGACTACAAAACAAAACCGGAATTTTTTTTATAATAATCTTTATTCTATGCTGTTTAGCAAACTCTTTCACAAAATCTTGTTCTCGATCTAATAATTCTGTAGAACGTAATTGATGGTTAAAATATACCAATATAAGCTGATCAAACCCCATTTCAAGTAGCACCCTCGCTAAGGCAACACTATCAGGGCCTCCAGAAAACGATACAAGCACCCTATCACTTCTTTTAATGTTAAGCGCTTTTAAAGCCTTTTCTACACGCTGTCTCAATACAAACTCTACATTCTTTCTGGGCTAGAAATTCCAAGCAGTGTTAAGCTTTCAGATAATACTAACTTGCACTGTGACACAATTTGCAAACGTTTTTGCTGTTGGTCTTTTTCGGCATTTTGTATAGGGCATGATTCATAAAATCCGTGAAACGACTTTGCCAATGTATATGAATACGCCAGCAATTTATACGGAGCAAAGTTCTTTGTAGACTCCCAAACTTCATCATAAAAACAAGCACAAGCATATAACAGCTGCCGTTCTTCAGCTTCTAATTCAGGCACTTTAAAACTAGCGCTACAATCGGTCTCAATTTTTGTTAATAAAGAATTCATTCTAGCATGGGCATATTGAACATAAAAAACAGGATTTTCGCTATTTTTTTGTAGCGCTAAACTTAAATCAAAATCAAGCGTAGAGTCGGCACTTTTTTCGAGCA
>JBILGQ010000274.1:0-5826 GCA_044350955.1 Candidatus Marinamargulisbacteria bacterium
GAGTTTGGCGATAAAAATAAAGTTCTATATAATTATGATAATTTATCACGATTAAGTGCTATTAATTATACGGGAACACAGCAAGCGTCTATAGTGGCTTATGAGTATGATCGCAGTAAAGGACGAGTAAGCAGTATGAGCTTAGGGGCGAATTTAAAAGTGACTTATGCGTATGATGACAAAGGCATGGTGTTAAGTAAGATTGTAACAAAAAAAGATGGAACGGTTCTTTATGAACAACGGTATAGCTATAATTCGTATGGCTTATTAACAAAAACAGAAAACACGCATCCGATAAAAGGGGTGCTTACAAACCGAGCATACACATACAGCCAGCAAGACGAATTAATGGCTACAGTGGTAGACGGTGATAGTAATAAGCAATATGCATACAGTTATGATAAGCTAAATAATATGACAATATATACAGTAGCAGAAGAAGAAAAGCCAGTAACAGTGGCGATGAATTATAGTATAAAAAACGAGTTGCTTGAGCAGAAGTACCCAGATGACAGGCGAATAGACACGGCGTATGATGCAGAAGGTAAATTAATTCGTAAAACGAAATATACGCAAGGTAAAGTTGTAAGAGAAGATAAGTATCGGTATAACTACCAAGGTCAAATTGAAGAGGTTACCCGAGATGGGAATCATTTAGCGACATATTATTATAATCATAAACGAGAGCGAGTGTATTCGGATACGAGTTCGGATTTGGCAAATGCAGTGGTTGAAAAATGGTATTACAATAACGGCGCCGGACAAATTATAGGCGAAGGTAGTTTTGAGCAAGAGTATGAGGTGCGATATATTTATAGTGGGAACGAAAAAGTAGCCATGATAAGGCCCGATAAAAATGGGGTAGAGAAGGTGTATTATTTTATCAATAATATGCAAGGGACGCCTGTGTTTATAACAGATGCTGAAGGCGTAATCGAAAGCCGAATACAAATGGATGAATGGGGAAATGTGGGTGGGTTTAATATATCATCGTTATATGAAGTAAATTATACGGGAAAGAAGTTAGATTCTGATACAGGTTTATATTATTTTAACCAAAGATATTACGACCCCGAGTTAGGGCGATTTTTAACGCATGACCCGGCACGGCAAACGGTGAATGCGTATATGTATGCGGGGAATAATCCGTTGATGTTTGTTGATCCGGATGGGGAGTGGTTTTGGGCTATAGCTAAGTTTGTGGGTGCGTTTATCAAGAATGCAATGCAGGAAGCTTTAAAAAATGTAGCAAGTCAATGGGTGACGAATGGGTTTGATGGATCAAAGATTAATTGGGAAGCAGCAGGAAATGCAGGATTGGGTGGTGGAATTATAAAAGGATTGGGGTTAGATACATTGAAACCTTTTGACGATTCAAGTGTGTTAGGGCGAATAGGGAATGAATCGTTTCAAGGAGGATTGAATCAGGTGGTAGGCGGATCGGTAAGTGGACAACATATGACATGGGAAAATTCCTGGGGAATGTTTTCACAAGGAGCAGCGCAGGGTGCGGCTTTGGGGGCTATACGGGAAGTGCATTGGGGTAGGAATGTTTTTAATGATGTCCCAAAACAAGAGCCAGTTAAAGATTTTAATTGGAAACTATTAACAAAGCCTAAAGATAATTTGCACCAATATGGGGTTTTAGAAGAAAGAAATATGAAGTACATATCAAGATATGGTTTTAAGGAGGCTGTGTACCAAGGAAATAAATTAATAACAAATATAAACAACATAGGAACATTTAATTTTATTCCTATTAATGTTCCGTTAATTGGTTATCCTGGTCATATGGTAGTGGATGTTATTCCGTATTATATTTGGGGGAATGGATATGGCGATACAACTACAATAAAACAGCGGATAGGGGCAAGTTTATGATATTAAGAGTTGCTCTTTTTTCAACTTTGATGATATTTGGGTTAGTATCTCAATATAATTATAAAAATATTGAGTATGATAAGAGTTTTTTAGATAACTTTGCTTCTAATCCTATTCAAGTTAGCATTTCGTTTCAATTTAATTCGCCAAAGAAAAAGGTTGTTATTCCTTTACTTTATGATAAAAGAATATATAGTGATCATTATAATCTTGGGATTGCTGTGAATTCAGAAGATCATAATGTTGAATTGAAATCATTAATAGTCATAGAAAAAACAAAAAAAAATCTTCTCACTTTTGAAGTGAAGCGTAGGGTAGCATTAGACAGAGGTGATACTGACTCTTACTATACATCTAAGTTAGACCTTACTGGTTCTGAAAGCGATTCTATAGAAATTTATTTGGAGTTCTTGGAATATTCAACAGGTAAGATTTTTACAGTTTCACAACGATTTAAAATTAAGTGGCGTAAAGAATTAGGAAATTATTTTCTTGATTCAGTGGGATCTGTTTGAATAGGTAACAACGCAGGAAGCTTTAAAAAATGTAGCAAGTCAATGGGTGACGAATGGGTTTGATGGATCAAAGATTAATTGGGAAGCAGCAGGAAATGCAGGATTGGGTGGTGGAATTATAAAAGGATTGGGGTTAGATGCATTGAAACCTTTTGATGATTCAAGTGTGTTAGGGCGAATAGGGAATGAATCGTTTCAAGGAGGATTGAATCAGGTGGTAGGCGGATCGGTAAGTGGACAACATATGACATGGGAAAATTCCTGGGGAATGTTTTCACAAGGAGCAGCGCAGGGTGCGGCTTTGGGGGCTATACGGGAAGTACATTATTATCGGAATGAGTTGAATACGGGGTTGCCGGGTACTATTAAAGATGCTGACGCTCAAGGCGGGGTCGATGTGAATGTTGATTACCATAAATTAGGAGGAGCTAAGGGGAATGTAAAGAGAGTGTTTGCTGATGGTAGGGAGGCTGTATATGATTTTGAAGGAAATTTAGTCATCAATAAATTGAATATGGGAACATTTAATTACATCAATCCAGGTAGTGTAGGAAGTGTAATGGGGCTTATGAAAAATGCTGGGCATTATTTTGCTGATATGCTGCCTTATTTTGCATTTGGGAATACCAACTATGATGGGTCGTCAATTAACGAGCGTACTTTGCCATGGATTCACAGATGAGACGAATTTTTTTGATAGGGTTATTAGTATTTTTTTCGTATTTTCTTCTAGGTTGTATGTTGGTTACAAAATTTGAAACTTATAGTTTAGAACCAGAATCAGATTTGAATATAGGATTAGAAACAGACGATGTTACAGTATCGCTTTATTTAGATGCAACGAGAAAATGGAAGCTTTATTTTCCGTTTATTTTTGATAAGACAGTAGAAAGAAATCCTTATCGAATAGCTATTATTATAAAAAAATTGATAGATATAGAGATCATTCAATGTAAAATTCGATTAAATGATGGAAAAGAGGAGCGAGTTTTTAATTTAACCAGACAAGATTTCGAATATGGTTTACAGTTAGATGGAACCCCATATTTTGCGATTAGACCTGATATATATTTAGACGATGAATGGGAGAGTATTAAGGAAGCGGAGCTTATATTTGAGTTTTATGGGATTAAAGAAGGGCAGAAAACGCATTATATGGCTAAGAAGATATTTAAGCCTAAGTTTGAAGTGTTATTTACTAATTTATCAATGAGTGGGTAGTAAGAGGTATTCGGTGGGGTACAACTTGTGTTTACAGGAGAGGTAAATTTTGGACTAGTGGGCCAGGCGGCTTTGGGAGGTGCGATAGGAGGGGCCCTAAGTTCAGGGGGAGGATTGTGGCAGACAGGAAAGGATGCAGCGTTCATGGAGCATGCAGGGGTTGCTGTAGCGAATCAAGTGTCGGAGGGAGTTATAACGGCTGGATTGACGGGAGAGGATTATCATATGGATGATTTTGGAATGGATGTTGGGTTAGGGGCAGTTAAGGGTGCACATTATTATCGGAATGAGTTGAATACGGGGTTGCCGGGTACTATTAAAGATGCTGACGCTCAAAGCGGGGTCGATGTGAATGCTGATTACCATAAATTAGGAGGAGCTAAGGGGAATGTAAAGAGAGTGTTTGCTGATGGTAGGGAGGCTGTGTATGATAGTGATAAATACTTAGTCACTAATAAATTGAATATGGGTACCTATAATTACATAAATCCAGGGGATTTTAAAAGTATCTCAGGTATCATGAAAAATGCCGGTCATTTTTTTGTTGATATGCTGCCTTATACTGCATTTGGAAATACTGCCTATGATGGGTCGTCGATGGCTGAGCGAACATTGCCATGGGTATATTGATGAAACGATTTTTTTTGATAGGGTTATTAGTATTTTTTTCGTATTTTCTTCTAGGTTGTATGTTGGTTACAAAATTTGAAACTTATGGTTTAGAACCAGAATCAGATTTGAATATAGGATTAGAAACAGACGATGTTACAGTATCTCTTTATTTAGATGCAACAAGAAAATGGACGCTTTATTTTCCGTTTATTTTTGATAAGACAGTAGAAAGAAATCCTTATCGAATAGGCATTTTTGTAGAAAAATTGACAGATATAGAGATCATTCAATGTAAAATTATATTAAATGACGGAAAAGAAGAACGAGTTTTTAATTTAACCCGAGAAGATTTTAAATATCGTCCGTTGCCAGATGGAACCCCATATTTTGCGATTAGACCTGATATATATTTAGAAGATGAATGGGAGAGTATTAAGGAAGCGGAGGTTATATTTGAGTTTTATGGGGTTAAAGAAGGGCAGAAAACGCATAATATGGCTAAGAAGATATTTAAGCCTAAGTTTGAAGTAATATTTATGGATTTCATCAGTTTGGGTTGAACCGGGTGGTAGGAGGATCGGTAAGTTGTCAACATATTTATTGCAGTTATTACAGATAATATTGAATTAATTCTAATATTAATAGGGGTGTTTCATATAACTAAGCATGAAGACGAACTTTTGCAGCAAATCTTTGAAAATAAATTCGTTGTCCAACTTCAAACGCTAGTTCATACCTTCGTTAAAATAAAAATATGAGTTCGATTTTCTAGCCAACTTAAAACAGCAATTTGAAACCCATAATAAAATCCAATTAACTGAAAACGAGTTCAAAAACGGACTGCTTCAGCAGATGTTTGTGTCATGTTGTCTGAATTGGGATTTGTGGGATTTTGAGATTTTTGGATTTGGGAGTTTGACTTATTATTATGAGCGAAGGAATTGAATGACTGAAAAAATTAGTGATGACTTAACATATTCCATTATTGGTTGTGCAATGGCTGTTCACTCTGCACTTGGTAACGGTTTTCAGGAAGTGATTTATCAGCGAGCATTGGCTATTGAGATGAGTAAAAAGGGATTGTTGTTTCAACGAGAGATTGAGATGCCATTGTATTATGACGAACAACAAATTGGGAGTCGACGAGTAGACTTTTTAGTAGAGAATAGCGTTATGGTCGAATTAAAGGCTATTATAAAATTAGAGGATGTTCATCTAGCTCAAGGATTAAACTATCTTGTGGCATACAAAGTAGAGAAGGGGTTGTTAATAAATTTCGGTTCGCAGAGCTTAGAAGTTAAACGCTTAAAATCACCTAAATAAAATCAATCCAAAAATCCAAAAATCCTACAAATCCCAATTCAGACAAGAGGGGGCTTAATGATTAACAGGTTAATCAAAATTATTGCAGTTATTACAGATAATATTGAATTAATTCTAAATAAAATCAATTTAAAAATCCCACAAATCCCAATTTTCATTTCTCACTCCCATCGTAACGCATCAGCCGGGTTAAGTTTTGCTGCACGAGCTGCAGGATACACCCCTGAACATACTCCCACCAGAGTCGACACCCCGAACGCTAGTACGACATAGT
>JBILGQ010000074.1:0-5794 GCA_044350955.1 Candidatus Marinamargulisbacteria bacterium
CGCTATAGGCAAAAGACTGGCCTGATTCAAATCAGAAATAATATCTAAGTACGATAAAGCTGGTTTTACCATGAGAATATCGGCGCCTTCTAATTCATCTAATTCTGCCTCACGCAAAGCTTCTTTACGATTTAAATAATCCATTTGATAGGTTTTCTTATCCCCCATTTTCGGAGCCGAATTTAAGGCATCCCGAAAGGGCCCATAAAACGATGAGGCGTATTTAGCGCAATACGACAAAATTAAAGTATCTGTAAACCCAGCCTTTTCTAAGCTAAATCGAATAGCCGCAACACGACCATCCATCATATCAGACGGGGCAACAATATCAGCCCCAACTTCAGCATGCAATACCGCCATCTGAGCCAAACAATCAACCGTTCTATCATTAATAATCTTATTATTTTCAACAAAACCATCATGTCCATCAGAGGAATACGGATCTAAAGCCACATCGGTAATCAATACAAGCTGAGGAAACTCTTTTTTTAACAAGCGAATAGCACGGCATAAAATATTGTTCTCATTTAAAGCCTGAGTAGCTAACTTATCCTTGTCACTTTCCTTAGTAACTGGGAACAAGGCCACCGCCTTTATACCCAACAACAAAGCCTGCTCACAAGCAGAAACAACATCATTTAAGGAATAACGAAACACGCCAGGTAATGACAAAATAGGTGACGTAGCATCTTCTTGAACAAAAACAGGCCAAACTAAATCGTTCACCGATAACTGTGTTTCAGCCACGAGAGACCGAATACCAAAAGACGATCGAAGCCGTCGAGGACGTTTGTCTAAAATCATAGCATTATTTAAGCATGAAATATATGAATTGGCTATGAGGTGTGAAAAATATCTATTAGGTGTCAGAGCTTAGGTACATTTAGGATAAAAATCATCATGGTTTAGACATAAAAAAGAGACGCATGGCAATGCGTCTCTACAGACACTATCTCACACAGCGTCATCACAGCCCTGAAAGGGCGTAATACCCTAGCGAGGCGGTAACGCCCCTCGCTAAGATTTATCTATTTTTTTTAGATAACCAAGTCTTTTCTATATTTAACATAAGCTCTCTCTTTATAGAAGGCAAAGAGAAACAATAGCTGCTTCTCTGACATCAAAGCTCTGGGACTTTTTTTGAAAATTTCAAACATTATTCTTAATAATAACACGTCATGCCGTTGAAAAACGGTATCTAGAAAAAAAATATTGTCTAAAAAAAGGTATTGGGTATATCAAAAGCTATTATATATTTGTTATAATATTATAAATGTGTCCGCAACCAATAAAAAGGGCTCTAAGCCCTAACACCACAGCTCCTAAAGTTGAAGAAACTGTCAAAAAAAGAGAACGACAAAAAGGCCCAGATCATAGTCAGGTGGCTAAAGCAGTTTCCTTTCCCTTAGATCAAAACGCACAAGCTGCTTTAGATTGCTGTCAAGTACCGGCAGTTGCTCAAACTATTCAACAAAAATTGACTGCTTTGTCGGGGGTTTTATATAGACATGGTGTTTCGCCTGAGACTTTATGGTCACCTCGAAATGGATCAGAGGTGGCTAAGAGGTTGTCTGAATCCGAAATAACAAAGGGTGAAAAAATCAAGCTCGCTTTTGAAGCTGTAAATTTAGAAACAGCAACTTGGCTTCAAAAAAAACAAAACAAAATAAACAATGCCTTAGAAGTACAAACAAAGTCTTATGAACAGATTCAGATACTTAAAGTAAATGCAGATAAACTGGTAAAAAGTTTACAAGAGACTATATTAGACATTCAAAAAATCGCAAAAATTATAGATGACTCAGTTGAATATATTGAACATGGAGAAGCCGAAGACGATTACTGGTTGCCATCAGAAGAATGTAAGTACAAAGCAGAAAAATTACATGAAGCTGGAGAAAATTTAGAAATACTTTTAAAAGAATCTCTTGCAGATTCTGAAATTCAAGATTTAGCAACAATTGAAGACCTGCTAGAACCCCTTAGGAAATACAAAAACGATCTAGAAGAATTAATACAAAATTTAGAAGAGTGGGCCTATTCTGAATCTGCAGATCCGGAACGATTTGGGATAGACGAATCGAATCCTAAAAATTGGTCTATCGATATGTTTTCATTTTATACTTTTTTTCAAGAAAAATCCCAAGATTTAGATTCATTGTATGAAGATATGGCCTTTGAACTAACTGAACAGTCGCTTTCAGAAGCTACTTTATTATGGTCTGATTCTCCACAAGTTATTGAAGCACAAATACGTATTAACGAAAGTTTAAAAAAAAGTACTATTGGTAACCGTGTTAATCATCCTTCAGAATTCAAAGGTATTGACTCTGAACTATTTAGAACTCAAAGAGAGCAACTTTTAGCTCTGGCACAAGTAAAACATGGCCAAAGTGCCTTACAGCCTTTTATTACGCAAGATATTCCTAAGCAACTTGTACAATCTGATATTCGCATTTATTTACAAAATGCAGACCCAAAAAAGCCTGATAAAGCCTACCAAGCTCTAGTTTTTTCTCTTAAACATGAAAACACACAAAAAAAAGCCAAATCAATTTTAGATCCTATAACAAAACTAGTTCGTGAGGAACTGAAAAGCAAAAATATTACTAAGAACGTTGCCGTAGTTTTGGGATATTTTAAAGGTAAATACCCACAGCTTTTGGCAATTCAAAAACAAAAACAAGAAGACCTTTTTGTAACGGCAGTGCGAGCAACCTATAAACATGATATTCAAAAACTAATTTGGGCATGGACAGATCAAGAAAGTTTAAGCGATTTTGAAAAAGGCACTCTTACATTATATGGCAATTCTTGCCCTGTCCAATCCTTTGCAGACGATTCAGGATCTACCAACCCCCTAAAAGCGCTTAATTTAAAAGATATCCTCAATTCATTGCATGGTATGAAACGGTACTCAAGGATAGAAGAACCACTTGAATTATTTCAAATAGGTACACTGATTCCAACAGATAAAGTTAAACCACCTATTACGCAAGACAAGGACATACATCGTTTGTATATGTCTTTGGCATTTAAATGTTTAGAATTGAGCAGAGAAGCCTTAGGTGTTGGTAAAGGACACTTAATTTCTACAGTGATTGTAGGTGGACAAGGCCAAATTTTATCTTGGGGTTTAAATACTATTCATGAAGGCGACCCCACCAAACATGCTGAAACCACTGCTATAGCAGCTTATAAGACTAAAACGGGCGAGGCTAAACTACCTGATAATGCCGTGGTGTATACAACTTTAAAATCCTGCTTGATGTGCGCTGGGTGCATACATCAGTCTTTGGGTAAGTTTGGTCATGTGTATTATGCCCAAATGGATCCTGGAAAAAAACAAAAAGCCACTATTCTAAAATTACATAAACAGGAAAGCCCATTGACAGAAGATATTGGTTTAGTTTTATCGAACAGCAATGATTTATATACCTCTCTGACTAAAACAGATGAAAGCTTAATGGGAAAATTTGTGATTGATAATGCAAGTACAAGACTTGAAGCATCTGAAATAAAAGCGATTATTAGTGAAGCAGCAGACTTTTATAAAAGTGTAACAGCAACATCAGAAAATCAATCAATAGCTCTGGGACACATTGAAAATTTTGTTGAGAGTTTGTCTTTAAAACAATCTTGTTCGTCACCAATATAAGTATTTATACCCCACAATCCTCCAAAACCTACAAAAGAACCCCATACACTGCTACAATTCTAATCAAACTACATGAATAGGATAAATTTATGCAAATAGAAGCCAGACAAAGTATTGAACAAGTCGAAGAAAGCCAAAGCTTCGCACCAAAATTTGACGAAAAAGGATTAATTCCTGTTGTTACTACTGATCATAAAAGTGGCGAACTGCTCATGCAAGGCTATATGAACCAAGAAGCGCTTGAAAAAACTTTAGAATACGGCGAAGCCGTGTATTATTCTCGCAGCCGAAAAGTGATTTGGCACAAAGGAAAATCATCGGGTTTGGTACAAAAATTAATAGACATTCGTATTGATGACGACCAAGACTGTATTTGGCTTATTGTAGAGGTAGCCGGAAACGGCGCTAGCTGCCATGTTGGCTACAGATCTTGTTTTTATCGTAGTATTCCTTTCGGAAAAAATTATGACGCTAATAAAAAAATTCTGCTTGAATTTAAAGAATTACACAAAGTATTCGATCCGAAAGACGTATACGGAGACGCCCCCAACCCAACTCTGTTATAAGATGATGTCTAACATTCTAAAATTTAGTCTAAAAAAAATTCTTAGATTCTATCAAATCGCCATTTCTCCCCTACTGGGACCCCGTTGCCGTTTTATACCAAGCTGCTCTGAATATGCTTTGGAAGCATTAGAAAAACACCCACTATTCCCAGCAGTACTACTCATAATAAAACGACTTGGTAAATGTCACCCTTTCGGTTCTTCAGGAATAGACATAGTCCCCGACTCTAAACAGAGCTGCGCATGTCACTAACTATTTACAATACTTTAGGCCGAGAAAAGCAACTATTCACAGCGATAATCCCTGGAAAAGTAAAGATGTATCTGTGCGGACCAACCGTTTATGATTTGCTTCATATCGGAAATTTTAGAGGAGTTATTTTTTTTAACCTTGTTAGAAATTGGCTAGAAGCCTTAGATTACCAAGTAACTTTTGTTCTAAATTTTACGGATATCGACGACAAAATTATCAACAGAGCCAACGAACAACACACAAGCGCCTCTGAATTAAGCAATCGCTATATCGAAGAATACAAACAAGATTATGCAAGACTACATTTAAAAACCCATGACATGAACCCCAAATGCACCAATCACATACACGACATGATAGTCTTCATAGAAAAACTAATCCAAAAGGGCCATGCTTATAGCATTGAAGATGGCTCTGTTTTTTTTAATATCAACTCAAAAGCAGATTACGGAAAACTAAGCGGCAAAAAAAGCGAAGACCTCATTGCTGGGCACCGAGTAGACAGCGATAGTCGAAAGAAAAATCCTCTCGATTTTGTTCTATGGAAACCCGCCAAAGACGGAGAGCCTTTTTGGGAAAGTCCTTGGGGAAAAGGCAGACCTGGTTGGCATATTGAATGCTCTGCCATGAATCATGCCATTTTTGGTGAACAAATTGATATTCACGGCGGTGGTATTGACCTTATTTTTCCTCATCACGAAAATGAAATAGCCCAAAGTGAAAGCGTAACAGGTCAAGTATTTTCAAGATACTGGATGCACAATAATTTTATTCGATTTGGCGATGAAAAAATGAGTAAATCATTAGGTAATGTCATCAAAGCACGCGACTTTATGAACGATTATCACCCAGAAATATTAAAGTTTTTAATATTATCCGTGCATTACCGTTCAGAATTAAACATAGATAAAGAACAAATTATGCAAAGCATCGCCCGATTAACCAGAATATACAAAGCTATCAAAGACGCAAAAAAATATAACGAACAAACAACAAACCATAACAATAAAGACTTTGAAGAAAAAATTTCTTCTTATAAAAAGAAAATAGAAAGCGGTTTAAACGATGATTTTAATACGCCTGTAGTTATTGCTACGATTTTTGAGCTGGTCAGAGACTTTAATACATTAACAGCTGAACTAAAACAAAAAAACCCCCTACTGCATTCTGCTGCAAAGCAATTTTTAGAGTTTATTGCCTATTACGGATCATTATTATCTCTGTTTCAAGAAAACCCTGAAACATTCTTAAAGCAATTACATCTTATTTTAATAAAAGAAAAAAATATCAACACAAGCCAAATAGAGCATTTAATAA
>JBILGQ010000075.1:0-5749 GCA_044350955.1 Candidatus Marinamargulisbacteria bacterium
TCATATAGTTCGCAGCCAGTAGCTTTTTCAAGCATAAGAGCCGACGCGCGTTTCATGATGTCACTAAGCTTCTCACGCTCGCCTTCTTTTGCTACTAATGTTCCTTTAAGCAGGTATTTCATTTGCTTGATTGTAGATTAATAGCGAAACCCTGTAAATGGAGTTTTTTGATAGCGTAATAGGTTTTTTTGATGTTTAGGTTTTTGTAAGTTTGCCATCATTTATTTGATAAATAGTTGTGGCGATGCTTGATAGTTCATGATCATGTGAAACTATAATAAACGTTTGTTTATGGATTTCATTTAGTTTTTTTATTGTATCAATAAATATTTTGGTATTAGAAGAATCAAGATTACCTGTAGGTTCGTCACAGAATACAATTTCAGGATTATTAATAATTGCTCGGATGATAGCCACTCGTTGTTTTTCGCCGCCTGATAATGAAGAAGGCTTACTGTTCATTCGATGATCTACTTGGAATGTTTTCAATAGTTCAATTGCATTTTCTTTATTTTGTGATTTTTCACTAAATTTATTGTTTAATTCTAAAGGTAACATAATATTTTCAAGAACGCTGAAATAATCAAGTAAAGCATAATCCTGAAAAACAAAGCCAATTTTTTTATTCGTAAATAGTGATCTATCTTTATCGGAGAGTGAATAAATTGGTTTCTGACATATTAATACGCTACCTTCATCGGGTTTTAGTAAGCCGCTTAATGCATAAAGTAAAGTTGATTTCCCGGCTCCTGATTTACCAAGAATTAAAATTATTTCACCCGAATGAATACTTAGATTTATATCATTTAAAATTACTGTTGGGTTATCGCTGTTATTAAATTTTTTATTTAGATTAATGGCCCTTAAGATTTGATTATTCATGTTTAATACACTCAACCGGATCAAGATTTGACGCTCTAAGGGCAGGATAAAAAGACGCGCATAATGATATTATCACGCTAAATACGGATACATATATAATTGTTTTGGGATCTGTTACTGAGCTTATTTTATTCATGTAATAAATATCATCAGGAAATAACTGAAAACCTAATAACGTATATAAAAAATTGGCAATGTATTCAACATGTGATGAAATAATTAAACCTAAAGAAATACCGAATATTAACCCAAAAGCACACAAAAGTAGTCCGTTCAGTAAAAAAATATTACGGATTTGGTTTTTAGAGAATCCTAGTGTTTTTAAAATTCCAATATCTTTCTTTTTCTCAAATACATTCATGATTAAGGTAGAGCTTATGCTAAACCCAGATAAAATTATTAGAACAGAAAGTATTAAAAGCATAATTTTTTTTTCGACTTGAAGTGCTGCAAGTAAACTTCTGTTTAAGTCTTGCCATGTATTAACATCATAGCTAGAGTTTAAGCCCATTAATAAGTTGCTTTTTACAACGGCTATTTTACTATCATTTTCTAAATGTACTTTATACCCTGTAATTGTTGTTGTGTTTAAAAATTTTTTTGCTTCAGTTATATCCATGTAAATGATGTGGCTATCATACGCATAAATTCCAGTGTAAAAAATACCTTTTATTGTATAGCGAATGTGTTGATTTATACTGGGGTTGTATAAGAGAAGAGAATCTCCAATTTTGAAATAACTTGATTTTGCAAGTTCGTTCCCAATGACAATTCCTTTATTTGTTGTATCAAATGTTCCTGTTTTCATATATTTACTAATGTTAGTAGCTCGTTGTTCTTGTACTTGTTCGACCCCATTAATTGATAATAATTTGATTTCTCGTCCTGTTGTTATTGTGCCTTGACCCGTGATATATGGGGCTACGAAAGTGGATTTTGTTAGGTTTTCAATTTTTTGTTGTATTTCTTTTTCGTTTTTTTCTCCGCCAAATTTTTCTATTTGTATATGAGCTCCTAATCCGATTATTCTAGTTTTTAAATTGTTTTGAAGTCCATTCATTACAGAAATAACTACAATTAAAGTGGTTACTGCCAGTGTAATACCGATGACAGTAAAAAACGCATTGAAGCTAATAAATTTTTCTTTATGTTTAGAGAATATGTAGGTTGCAGCCATTTTAAGTGTTAAATTCATGTTGTTATTATATGGCAAACGTTGACTCATGGGTAGCGTTCAACTAAACTTAAGTTTAGTGTTAAATTTTTAGATATTAAATGGAGTGAATAAATGGTTAAAAATAGTTTTCGTTTTAAGTTTATCTTGGTATTGTTAATACCGTTTTTTTTGTTTGCATGTAAAACAACCCAGCCAGAAGAGACAGGATTAAATAATCGCTTAACAACGGGTGAAGTTAAAAGACAAATAGTTAAGGGAGAAACGAATCAGGCAGAAATTATCCGGATATTTGGATCACCTAATCTTGTTACAAAGAATAAACAAAATAAAGAAGTTTGGTCTTATAATAAGATGTCATACGAAAAAGTAGACAGTTCAAAAAGCGGAGCTTTATTTGGGTTTACTGGTCAAGCATTAGGTGCAGCAAGTGGTAGTAAGGCGGTGTCTACATCTTCTTCAAAATCATTTGATTTGATCATAACCTTTGACACAAATGATGTTGTTGAAGATTATAGTGTGATTTCGGCTTCATATTAAATCTATATTTTAAAATTTAAAAATCAGGAGAATTTAATGAGTTTTATTAAAAAGAGTGTTGTTTCTATTTCTTTAGTTCTGTTGCTTTTGACTGGTTTAAGTGGGTGTAAGACTGCACCAGAAATGTCACCTATGCAAAAAAGACAAATCACAACCAGATCAATAGATGGTGGATATCAAAATATTTTTAAGGCAATTATGACAGTGCTTCAAGATAACATGTACATTATTAAAGATACAAAAATGGATACGGGATTAATATTAGCCGAGGTTAACCGTGAAACAGATAAAAAATCGCAATTTTTTCAAAAAATATATAGTGAAACAGGGGCTATTTCTAATAAAGGTACTATTATAGAGGTTAGTTCAACTGTAGATAAAATTAGTGAAACGACTTCAGAAGTGAGATTAACTATACAAGAAAAAGTATATTCAGATACAGGTGGAACAACAAAAGTAAAACAAATTTTAGATCCAATAGTTTACGAAAAATTGTTCAATGATATTACTGTTGAATTGAAGCGTAGAGAAGCTTACGGAAAATAGTTTTAAAGACTATTGATAAGCAGAAAAGCCCTCTTTTTAGAGGGCTTTTTTTGGTTTTAAATTTAGAAGGGGAGAAAGTATGAGATGTTAGGTACCTTTAGACACGCATTGCCATGCGTCTCATTTTTATGTCTGAACTATGATGATATGCCCTCTTTCATCCTTTACTCACTTCCACATTGGGAGAGAGATAACTAAGATGAATAAAATCAAAGTCGTCAGTTTAATCAGAGTTTTTACAGTTTAAAAACTGACATTCCATGCTGCCTTTTGAATGTGGGGACTCTGACGTTTTTACTCTGTAAAGGCTTTTGCTTTAGGGTGTTTTCTTGATGTATTAAGTTGTTTCTTGTTCGCAATTTATTAATATTAAAGAAAAATTATTGAATTTTTTACAAATTATTTTTTTTAAATAAAATAGACTGATGATAAAGCCTAGTATAAAATTAAGTAGAAATGTGATATTAAGACCTAAGGTTTTATCTAAGCCCGCAATTGAGAAAACAAAACCACAAATAAATCCACTAATAATTCCAACAGGAATTCCTAATAGAACTGTACGCCACAACCACGACCAAAAAATTTTTAAGGCGATACTCCAAGTTGCTTCTATTTTTTGATTTGATTGTTCCATAATATTTTTGTTTAAATTATTAAAATTAACCAGAGCATAGTATAAATTATTTTACATACTTATAAATACGTAGCAAGTAAGGAATTATTTTTTTTGCTTATCCTAATTATTTTCTAAAATTTTTTTCATTTCACGATCAAAGTCGGATTCAAAAAGTCTATCTTGCGTAATTCTATATTTTTCAAATTGTGTTTCTGCATGTAACTTTGCCTCTTCATGACTAATTTTACCGCTATCCATGAGTAGCTGTCTTCCATTAAACTCTATAAATGAATCAAGCTTTTTGCTCCAATCTTCCATAGTTATAGGGATGTTTCTTTCTGCCTGAAGCTCTGCATAATCCAAATACATAGACACTAATCTTTCAAGAAAATTTATTTCTTCAACCGTTAAATAATTTTTGGCTATAGTAACATCGTATTTTTGAATTTTTCCTTTCGGGAAATCTGTCCAATTCGTTAATCCCATATAGTCTTTTTCTGAGTTTGCTCTTTCAATAATCAGTTCTGATGCGGTATGCCTGTGTACAGCATAGTGTAATTTATTTTGTACAATTTTAAAGAATTTTATTGTTGTAGAGGCTGAGGGATCATAATCAACACTTGTCGCATAAATATCGGTCACTTTTTGATAAAACATTCTTTCAGAAAGTCTGATTTCTCTAATGTTTTGTAACTGACGCTCAAAAAATACTGTATCAAATTGACTCGCTTTTTTGAGTCGTTCCGTATCCATTGTCCAGCCTTGGATAGTATAATCTTTGACTATTTGTCTTGCCCATTTACGAAATTGCACAGCCCGTTCGTTTTCTATTTTAAAACCTACAGAAATAATGGCTTGAAGATTATAGTGATCTATCTTTCTTTGCACAGTGCGAGTGCCCTCATTTTGAACTATCAAGTATTGCTTGATAGTTGCCGTGTCAAGTTCATCAACTTTGATCAACGTCTTGAGGTGTTGATCTATGGCCTGTACAGAAACCCCATATAGTTCTGCCATCATTTTTTGAGTCATCCAGATGTTTTCATGCTCATAGCGAACTTCTATACTTTCGGGATCATTGCCTGAAGCTGATACAAAAGTCAAATATTGTGCGGTACTTGATTTTATAAGTTGTTCTGATGATTTTTGAGTGTCTTTTTTTGTCATATTTTTTTGATTATCTCATTTAGAAAGCGTTTTACGCCAGCCAATTTAATTCCTTATCTATTACCATAAAACTGCGCTGTGCTAGAAATTGCTTATCTTGGTCATTTGGCGACGTCGCTGAATTTAATATCTACTCATTTTGTGACAGCTTACTGCCTAAAGAGCATCCTCGAGTGTCTATCTTTTCTCTGTTATATTGGCTAAGAAAAGATAGCCTGATATACTTTCTTAGTATGTATAGTTTAAGAAAAGATGGCTTATGAATAAAAGAATAGGAAAATATAGTATACAAAAGATCTCTGGGGAGTCATATAAAGCCTATCTTCCTCCAAAACTGCCGCCAGAACCACCTTTAGAATTGACAATGCTGTATCCTTATCTTGAAAAAGCAACTCTGGCTTTAGCTGAATTAAATAGTATTCATAAGACTATTCCTAATACAGCACTTTTTATTTATATGTATATACGTAAAGAAGCTTTACTTTCAAGTCAGATTGAAGGAACGCAGAGTTCTTTTTTTGATCTAATGTTATTTGAGCATAATCAAAAACCTGAAGTCTCAATTGAAGATGTAGAAGAGGTATCTAATTATGTTAAAGCTATAAGCTATGGCTTAGAGCGCTTAAAAGATGATTTTCCTTTTTCTCTTCGACTTTTAAAAGAAATACATGGTATTTTGCTTATTGGGGGCAGAGGATCAAGTCAAACTCCTGGAGAATTTAGAAAATCACAAAATTGGATTGGTGGTACAAGGCCTGGTAATGCTCTTTTTGTCCCTCCTCCTGTAGACCATTTAAATGACTGCCTTAGCGATTTTGAAAAGT
>JBILGQ010000076.1:0-5746 GCA_044350955.1 Candidatus Marinamargulisbacteria bacterium
TTTTCGGCTTTGCCTACTCAAGCCAATAAACAATCCCCGTGCTGAAGAATCCCAATGAGGAGCCCCCAAACCAGCCAAAGCCGGCACACAATAAACGCCTTCGTTCGAGGGCAAAGACAAAGCCATGACTTCACTCTCAGAAGCACTTTCAATCATTTGCAATTGATCACGCAACCACTGAATAATAGCTCCTCCCACAAAAACAGGCCCTTCTAACGCATAAGTCGACCGACCATTAAAGCGCCACGCAACCGTAGAAATTAAATTAGAAGACTCTAAAATAGACTCCCCAGTAGAACAACAAATAAATAAGCCGGTTCCGTAAGTATTTTTTATTTTTTTAGTATCGTCGCCACATTGAGCAAACAAAGACGCCTGTTGATCGCCCATCACTGCATGAATCGGAAAGGCTTTTTTTGTGAACGACGTATCGGTAAACCCAAAGCAGGCATTCGAATCTAACACGACAGGCAAACAATCTCGCGACACAGAAAATATCTCTAATAACTCCTCATCATACTCATGCGTTCGAATATTATATAACATTGTTCGTGACGCATTCGATTCATCGGTAACAAAGCTTTTTCCGGCTGTTAAATTCCAAATAATCCAAGAATCAACCGTACCAAAACACAGCTTTCCATTTTCATGCAAGCGCCTAGCTTCAGAATTATGCAATAAAATCCATTCCATTTTAGAGGCCGAAAAATAGGCATCCGGTAACAATCCTGTTTTGTGCGTGATAGCAGCCTTAGCTAACGAATCAAGCGCATTAATTCGAGCAGCAGTACGCCGACATTGCCAAACTATTGCAGGGCCCAAAGACTTACCACTGTCTTTATCCCAAGCAATCGTAGTTTCGCGCTGATTAGTAATAGCCACCCCTAAAACGCCAGAGATATCAATTTGTTCAATGACCTGCTGTAACACAGCCAAAGCACTAGTCCATAATTCATCAGGATTCTGCTCGACCCAACCTGGTTGAGGATATGACAATAAAAATTCTTTCTGAGAAAACGCAACAATTTGGCCAGAAGCATTAATGGCCAAGCAACGGTTACTGGTAGTTCCTAAATCTAATGTAAGTATCATATGAATATACTTATTATATCTCTTTATATCTCTAGTTCAAGGAGATTGGCGAGGAGATGGGAATAGGAGATGTTTGTAGAGACGCATTGCAATGGGTCTCTTTTTTATGTCTGAATAATGATGACGCACCCTCTCTCGCCCTTTGGGCACTCTCTCCCACATTGGGAGACAGATAACTAGATACACGAATAAGAGGAGGTGTCAGAGGTTAGGTACCATAGATCGTCAAGTACATAATTCACCCTCTCCCAATACGTGGGAGAGGGTGCCCAAAGGGCGGGAGAGGGCGCGTTGCCCTGTTTCAGACATAAAAAAAGAGACGCAAGATTTTGCGTCTCAACAGAAATCTACCCTTCGACTCCGCTCAGGGTACAGGGGACCCCTGTCAGGGTACAGGAGACTCCAGCAATTTAACCTTCCATGTAACAAAAAAACTAAATAATCAAATAATTTATTATAAAGATATTATGAATTTAAAAAATAAAAACACCCTACACATTATCAGCTTTCTTTAGGATATTTAACGACTAAGCGAAAAGATCGTTTATACAGAGCTAAAAATGAATGCACAATTAGCCTCCCTTTTAATAAATATTACGAGTATAACACTGTTTATTTTGTTATTTCTATTTTTTTAATTTTGAATATATTTAAGAACAAGCATTAATTCTTATCATCGATTTTAATCCTATAAATTCTGGTTCAGACGTAAAAAAAAAGAGACGCATGGCAATGCGTCTCTACAGCAACCTACAGGGACACTCCCTCAAAATTTATTGGTAACTTTTTGAAGGTGGAGACTTTGACACGGCCTCTGAAGACCGTGAAACCATTAACATTATTTATAACTCAATTTATCCGCAATCTCATAACCAGGACTGGTAATTTTAAATATATTCCCACTATTTCCAACCTCTTCAAGGAGTCCCTCCTCAGTTAGCTCATTGAGGGCACTCTCCCATTTGACAATATCTCTATTATCTTTTGTCTGCATCACTTTCTTGCCATTCGTGTTTATCTCCGTTCCTAAAATAGTCTGAAAATATGTTATGCGCCCATGCTCATCGTGACTTGCCTCCTTAAGCAAAATACTAGCCTCCTCACTTAATTCTGAAGATTGAGTTAACGATTTTTTTGTTGGAGAAATATTTTCTGAACTTATATCTTTAAATAAAGCGTGGTCATTTAATTTATGTTGCAAATGAGTATAAAATTTTTCTTTAAAATCGTCAGCATTAGAATAACTTTGATAATAACCACGATTTTTGCATTTTTCTTTAAATTCTGCTACTTCTTCATCATGTTCTTGAACTTTTTCCTCACAAAAATATAACATAACTAACTTGTTAGCAGATATATGCTTTTCTATTTCCTCAACAGTACCACTTGGATACTCCCCAGTAGGTGTTCCAATGCGGGCCCCAAATACACCTACTAAAAAATCGCTCTTATCTAATAATTGTTTATTAAGTATTCCTTGGGGGCGTTCACCCATTTCAGGTGATGAATGCGACTCCCATCCGATTGGCAATAACACAATATTCTTTGATTCGGAGTGCAATGCATTCCATTTATAAATCGCAGCACGAAAATTCTCTCGCTCTGAAGACACATCTCCGGGAGAAGCAATCATTACGTTAAAAACTTTGGCGTTATAAGGCATGTTTAATAACTACAATAAATTTTTTTTACACTTTTGTGTTATGCACAATAGGCACCAAGCGGACAAAAAATCAAAAAAAACTTACCAAATTTATCGAAGTAAAATTGCATCAAGATGCTCATCTGAGTAGATATTTTAACTTTGACTAGCATCAATTGCTTGCATCGCATTTTTGCGAAACTCTAAGGGTCTATCTATATTTGATATTTGGGTTTTTCCGCCTCCAGTACCATTTATAAAAATAGTTCCAAACCCAAAAATTCGTCCAAATATGCTTTGATCAACATTAAAACTTTCAACTTTTACATGATTCAATTCGATCGTATTTCTTATAAAAAGCCCTTTTTTAACAATAACACGTTTGGAAGTAACAGCTAACTCTGTAGTTAATTTTGTAATGAAAGCGTGTATTAATAAAATTAAAGCACACAAAAAAACAAACCCACTTAAAGTATCACCTCCATTTAAGAAAAACCCTAATAAAAATAAAATACACCCAGGTATATAAATAAACCCATGAATTTTTGCTTCATACAATAAATTTTCATTTTCCATTAAATTATCATTTACATATCCCATATTCAATTCTCCAAGTTTTATTGCTGTATGATTTAGTAGCTTAACACACCAATCCAAAAACCCCCAATAATACCCCCAATAAATCCCCAACGTCAACCAAAAACCTAGCACCTCTGCTACCTAAGCTCTTATCGGCACATTATAGTTGATTTATACGCATTTTATCGGCATAACAAATAATACAAGAAATGCCGATAAATTGCTGATAAACTTTATAAATTAAATTTCTAATAAAATGTGTGAGAACAGAAAACTTACTATTTTAAGCTGACCTAGATAAGCAATTTAAAATAAGGAATTGTCAAAGCTTATATTCCTAAAGACTTTAATTTAAATTAAAAACAAGCGTTAATCCTTGCCATCGATTTTAATCCTATAAATTCTGGTTCAGACGTAAAAAAGACGCAAAATTTCCCTTCGACTCCGCTCAGGGTACGGAAGACTAAGCTCAGGGAACAAGAGACCCCGCTCAGGGCACAGAAGATTCTAACTTCTTTCAAACACAAACAATAACCTACGGAGATAAATCTTAATTATTAGACTCAGCATGCAATGTCCTATTAAGTTTATAGGTAATTGTAAAAATTAAAGTAGGAATTGCAATTATTATAAAGTTAAACAAAAAATCAAAAAAATCACTTAGAAATCCATTTTCAACACCCATAATAAAAAAGAAAATAATTAACATAGCACTACCTAACATCAGTAAATAATTACAGCCTTTAAACATTCGTTTAAAAAAATCGTTTCTAAATAATTTGTAAAGCACATATAAGCCTAGTTCCAAACAAATAAAAACCGAAAAAAAAGCTTCCGGAATATAAAATTCCCAACTCAATGGCATTCTTCCATCAGGGTCAAAAGTTAAATCCCAAATCCAACAAGAAGCCCCAAAAATTCCTACCCCTAAAAATAGTAACCCAAGTAAAAATTGAAACCAAAAATAAATTTTCTTTATCATAATATTTATTTTGAATACCGAACAATTAATTTAAATGATCTATTATAAAGAGCCATAAACGCATGAAATCTCCCATTAGAAAAATTATTCAATTCAATACATCCTTTAGTTCCTTCCCTTAATCCTCCGTGAATATAAAAATTACCTCTTTGATAACTTTCGCCGCTTACTTGTTCTAAAGGAGTTGCAACAAAACCCCAATCAGGACTTTTTATAATCCATTGAAATGCATCCAATAACCCTTCATTATTCTTAAAATCTAAAGTTTTATCGAAATGCACAACATACTCACCTTCGGGCAAAGGCCCAAAATCTTCTCTATTCTGATCATCTATTTAGGCTTCCTTATTTCCAGAAAAAGCTTCCCACTGTTTTTTTACCTTCCCATTTAACGCTTTTAAATATAAAAATTTACGATCAAACAAAAGATAATCGCCACTGTTACAAGTAATGGCTACTTTATCTAAATTATTAACTTGGTCACTATTGGCAATTGAACGAATATATGACGACCTAATTTTAGAGCTAACCACCTGAATTCCGGGTACAGAATTTTTTTTACTTAACAGGTCAGCTAATGTATATTGTTTAAAATCATCTGTTATAAAATGCGTATTTCGACCCGATTTTTCTTGTTTAATTGCCACAAAAACCATAGTTAGCCTCCCTTTTAATAACTATTACGAGTATAACACTGTTTATTTTGTTATTTCTAATTTTTTAATTTTGGATATATTTAAGAACAAGCGTTAATTCTTGTCATCGATTTTAATCCTATAAATTCTGGTTCAGACGTAAAAAAACAAGGGAGATGAAATTGCCGCGCCGATGTCATTGCAAACAGTGTGAAGCAATCCAGACAATTAACAATGGATTACCGCGTCACTCTGCTCCTCGCAATGACTCGACGCAAGATTTTTCGTCCCTACAGAAACTTACGATGATGATTCGTAAAAATTTCTATGGCTCCATTTATGACACAACAACAGTTTCATTTTTTTATTGAAGAACCTAAAGTATTAGAAGCTATTCGACTTCCTTCTTTGCTTACAATACTTTCCTCATTACTCCGCCCTGCTGATGAAGGTAACTTTTTATTTGAAGACCGATTAAACTTTAATTCTTGATCTTTAGGAGTTAGATTATTTTTTCTCGGATTTATTAATGCTACTATAAAACTCATATTAAATGGCTCCCTATAATTATTATATACAAAACCAATCAAAAAACTGACTAGAAACTAGAAATATGCTTTTAAATATGGAAACAATATAGCAATTTTTCATAAACTATTTAATAGTTTTTAACTTAAATTAAATTACCACACCCTGTCCTGCAAGATAGCCAGACACCCAATATCACGCTATACTTAAGTCCATGCAAAAAAAAGCCTTAGTTTTATTTTCTGGCGGACAAGACAGCAGCACCTGCCTAGCACAAGCCCTGCACGA
>JBILGQ010000077.1:0-5737 GCA_044350955.1 Candidatus Marinamargulisbacteria bacterium
AAATCAGGATTCTCAGTTTCAAATTTTTTTCTTACATCTCTTAACATCTTGTTCAAAGCTTCGTGTACTTCAACAGCAGATGCTATACATTGTTTTTTAATTAATTCATGAATATCACATATTTTATAATTAGACTCTTTTCTCAAATCCTTGAAAAATTTATTTAGCTTATAATCAATTTGTTTTAATGGCTCTGTAATATCAAGAGGCACTATACTGGTTCGAGGACTAGCCAACACTGAATTAGGAGACCCTTTAGGATCAATAAGAGAACCACAAGATTTACTCTTCCGATTCGCCGGATTTTGATGTGAAACTGCATTATTAGGTCTTAGATAGTTAAAAAAATTAAACGAACCTGTTATAGTCATAATGAATCCTCCCTAAAACTGAACAAAAAATTGAACAGTGATTAATACTTTATAAAAGAAAGTGATTAAAATAAGGCATTCATTCAAACTTTTGATAGCTAATTTTTTGTGATCATTAAACAGAATCACATTGCAGCTTGATACTATAAAAGTTTGATTAATTTATTATTTTTATTATTTAATATGTAAAGAAGTTTGTCAATTACATACTCAATCTATTATGTTTACGGAATTTTTATTAAAAAATTTCATGTAAAATTATTTTTATTATTTAAAAGCACCAACAAAAAAGCCTCTGTTTAATGCCAATAAACAAGAGGCTTTTTTTGATTTACTAATTTATTTAGCGATTGGTTTAATTTTTACTTGAGAATACACAATATTTTTACTAATTTTAGGAGAAATAATCTCAGCTACTTTTTTAACTTCGGCTATATTATCACCTGTGATATGCGAATAAATCATGGGATGTTTTAAATGACGCACTGGCAATGATTTTGCTCGTTTTGTAATAAGCCCTTGTTTGATCTCAGCATCAATTTTTTCGCGAATTTTTGTAGCAAATATTTTACCTTGCGATAAAATTACAACAGATTTAGAAACGCCATTTTCTGTAAGATAAGAATGAATTTGTTTTTTGAAATAAGGATAATGGGTGCAAAATAGCCCAACAGCCGATGATTTTTGAGCGCCAGGTTGATTTAAAAAAGCCTGAAGATCTTTTTCTAAATCTTGTTTTTTTACACTGTCAGTTGCACCATGTTCTATATTAGCAACCCATGTTTTTGGTGCGTAAAAATAAGTATGAAGTGTCACACCCTTTTTACCATGATTAAGCGCATGAATATCATCTAATGCTTTTTGATAACGTCCGCTTGCGATTGTAGCTGGTGTAGCTAATACAGCAATATGAAGTTGCTTTTGGCCAGATTTATCGCTAACAACTTTTGCCTGTTTGTATACCGTTTCAGCACTTTTATAAATAATCTCGGTAATCGGTTGATTAGGATAAAGTTGCTGGAATTTTTTTTCGAGCGTATTATCAACAATGGTAGACGCAGTATTACAAGCTATTACAATTTGATCTGATTTAGCATCATTAGCCAAAAACCCCACGAAATCTTGAGTAAGACGCGAAATTTCTTTAGGATCTTTCGATCCGTAAGGAGCATTTTTTGTATCTCCAATATGATGCAATTCAAATTTTACATGATATTTCGATTCAATTTGAAGCATGTAAGGAAGAAGCTGTTCATAAGAATCCATTGCAAAAATCAAACCACCTACACCAGAATCTCCGAATCCTACACGATATACTTTATCTTGAACTGCAGCTGAAAGTGTGACGACACCACAACATACCCCAATTAAAGCCATAATTAAATACTGTTTGAACGAACGCATAATGCCCTCCTTTATAAATCGCTAAAATTCAGAGTATCATGCTATGAATAATACTGTCCATAAAATTAAATCTAAAAATTACGCCTAAAATCTGAGCCTAAAATCAACAAAGGGCCCCTCATAACAAGAGGCCCTTCATAAAACTAAACCTCGTTCGGAGTTTGTAAGCGAGGTTCGTTTATTACCTGCCTCACATGATCTCCTAACTTGATATGATCTAAAGCCTGTAGTGTAGCACTAGGATCTCCTGTCACATGAGAGTGAATTTTTAGTAAACCTTCAAGCAATTCTTCAGCTGCTTTATGCGTTAACCACTCTTTACGATCTGGAGCATTCTTTAACACATTTAAAAGATTATCCGCCGTTGGTTTTGCAAATATTTTGCCTTGAGACAGCATAGGCACATCGCTTAAAGCAGGATAAATTTCAAATGCTTTTCGCATATCTCCTTCTACATAAGGATAATGTGTACAAAAAAGCCCTACAGTAATTTTTCCGTTAGCCCTCACATAAGCCGGAAGAATGTTTAAAAACTCCCTCACATCATTGACAACCAATTTCTCTATGACTTCAGGTTTTTTACCCTCCTCAATACTTGCAACCCAAGATTGTGGTCCGCAAGCATGAACATGCAGCTCAGGCTTTTCTCCTGACCAAATCGTTTTTTTATGCAAGTCATGTAAAACTTTCTGATAGACTTGCATATTATTGGCAACATGATGTGTTGCAAAAACAACTATATGCATTACTGCCTTACCAGTTGGGTCTAAACAAATACGATTCATTGCTTTTTCATATAAGGCTTCTGCACTCTGATTAATAATTTGTATCAGAGGAGTAGGAAAACCAAGTGCCTTAAGTGCATCTGAACGCCCATCCATGAGCATACTTGACGCTGTGTTACATGCAATATACGATAATCCAGAAGCTATTCTTAGCAACTCCATCCCTATCCCTAAAGACGCAGCAAGCTTTGATAATGAGGGCGTAGTCTTATTTCCGTACGGAGCAAAAGAAATATCGCCTATATGACGCATAATAATACCAACTTCCTTCCTTTGAATAAGGGCGATTAATTCAGGCATCTTTTTAAGTTCTTTTGCAACATCAATAGCAAATATTAATCCGCCAAGCCCTGAATCTGAAAAAGAACATTCATACTGCCCTAAATTTTGTTCTGCTGACTTAGAAGAAAGAGAATGAAATTCTTTAATAAAATGCAGCAAGCGCTTATCAATAGGATTATTTGGATCGATTTTAGGAGAATCGAAAACACCCAAAAGTGACGTTTGAAAAACAGACAATGAACCATCACGGGGATCTTTGCCTAAGTCATGTAGCTTAGCACGCCCATTAAAGAGGCCCACAGATCCTCGAGTTCCCTGAGTAGCAATCCGAGTTGTGCCACGTCTACTCGCTACTCCAAGTGCTCTGGCTACACTAAGCATGATTTTGCCCTCTTAATGCAGACCAACCGGTTAAAGAAATTAAAAATCCTACTCCAACAGAACATACTCGAGGAGCTAGCCCTTTAAAAAGAGACCCTGGACGAAAAGTCGCACTTCCTTTTAAAGTTTGCACGTCACCTCCTAAAACCATCATTTTTAAAGCTTGAGGATAAGAGACATCCGTACCTAATGTCTTAATATAACGCAGGACTTCCATAGGTTGAGAAACAACACAAGCACCAATAGCAACTCCCAAGCGCTCCTGTGGAGTTTCGGCTTCAATACCTAACCCAACAGCATTAAACAATCCGTTTCTCCCAAATCCTGCTAACCCACCTTTTGGTAACAAAGCAGCACGAAATGACGGAACTTTTCCGTTAACTGTATAAGACGCTGTAACTGCCTCTGAACCTGCAAGAAAAACCGTTTCCAGAGCGGTTGCACCTAATACCCTAAGTACAGGATTCATATTTTCTTGTTTCATTTTATCATTAACCTCAAAAAGGCTAGTACGTTGTAAAAATCGAGACGTTAAAGCAAGTGAAAATACAGGAATTTTGCCATAAGCCTCTTGAGGGCTTTGCACAAGGGTTTTGGCAATTATAATAGGCCCATCATTTGTCATCGTTCGTAATGAAGCAAAAGCTGCTATTGGCATTCTTACTGTTTGTTCGGCAAACGCAACCCCAAACATTCCTGCATAACGCAATATAGTATTATTTAAAGGACCTCCAGAAATTCCGCCGGATCCCGCCTTGGGCCCTGTTGATGAGTTGCTTGCCGTTGCCAAAGGCTGTACATTATGGCGTGGTGGGCACTGTGACAAAGATGCAATAATTGACTGCATAAAAAATCCTCCTATATATTCAAACAAATAATAAAAAAATGATTGATTCTCTTTTAAAAAAAAAGAGCAGTTAAGACAAGATATTTATGCAAACTTTTTATAGCTAATTTTTTTGTGATCATTAAGCAGAGTCACAACACCGTATGATACTATTAAAGTTTGATTTATATGTTATTTTAATTAAATAACATGTGAAGAATTTTGTCAATTACATATTTTAATAAATTATGTTTTCAGAATTTTTATTAGAACATTTCTATTAAAAAAATATTCTTAAAGCAATTAAATAAATCAAATTTTTCTTAAATTAATGCTGATGTCCGCCAGGGCCATGGATATGCCCATGCTCTAGTTCTTCTTGACTAGCATCGCGTACGTCTATAACTTGTATCTCGAAATACAACACCTTGCCAGCTAATTCATGATTAAAATTTACGATAACTGTCTTCTCGTTAATAACATCAATACAGCCAATTGCAGGCCCTTGATTGGTTTGTACCTGAAAACGATCACCTACTTGTAGGGTAAAATCATCACCAAAGCGTTCTTTCTCAACTTCTTGTACAAGATCTTCACGGTAAGCGCCATAACCCTCTTCCGGAGACACTTCTACATTTAAAATAGTGCCAATTTGCTGACCTTCCAAAGCATTTTCTAAACCCACAACTATATTGCGAGCCCCATGCAAATACGCCAGCGGTTGCCCGCCTAAAGAACTATCCACTAGCTCTCCCAAATTATTAGTCAAAGTATAATGAATAGTCACCGCAGAATTCTTTTTAATTATTGTTTCAGTCATAATCAAGCGATTGTAACGAAAATAATGCTAAAAAATAAGACTATATATTAGTTTGATATAGTTAAAATAGATTGATAAAGTAAGTAAGTTATTACGTCTTTTTAGGAGGAGTCAGTAAACTTATAAATTTTCGAAATCCTTCAGCAGCTTGATCTGGATCAATGCCTCCGCGAGCTAATTGCCGAACTGATTCCTGATTATTTAACTGCGATTTAACATTAGGAGTTTCTAAATGAGATTTTTTTATATCACTTGCTGCCGAGTGTGTAAAATTATAGTCAGCATTTAAATGTTTTTCTCCTGCATAAGGGACTACATCTCCTTTCCCAAATTGTCCTACAATATTTTTAGACGGCACTTTATTGTTTATAACAGTTTTCGTATCAATTCCTGGTGCTTGAAAAACAGTAATAGTTAGATTTTCTCTGACATCATCAGACAATGCAGTTGAGCAGGCCATCCGGTATGCAAATGCCCCCCCTAAACTATGGCCCATTACAGCGGTATTAGGGTTTAATGTTATCCATTCAGCTAAATCTGATTCCGCCTCTTTAAAAGCCGAATAACCTATTCCCTGCTGATCCAAATCAGCCCGAATGCCTTTCTCATGACCTACCTGTTTAGCTGATTTATCCATTCCTAAAGCTGTTCCCCTAAATAATAAAATAGGGGTGTGATCTTCAATTTTTACACCCGAGTCGTTAACAGGAATAAGCCCGTATGCAACCATTCCAAGGTCATTAATAAACTCTTTGTCTACCTTATAGTTGCTTGCATATTTTGTGGATCGGTCAATATTTCCTATAAGACTAAAGTCTGGGATAATATTAAGTTTGATTATATTGTCTAGTTTAAGATGTAAATATGC
>JBILGQ010000078.1:0-5668 GCA_044350955.1 Candidatus Marinamargulisbacteria bacterium
AACGTTCACCCTCTTTGTTTTTCATGTCTGTTAATCCATCAGAAGACAAAAAGAATATATCATTTTCATTAAGGGTTATTCGTCCTTGAGCATAGTTTGCCTCATTATCTAGCCCCAATAATAAGCCTCCTTCTTTTAAGGGAATTATTGATTTTTCTCTTAATACATAACAGTGCTCTAACCCAGCATGTGTATAACGCAATTCTCTAGTTTCTAAATTCAGATCCCAAATAAATGCAGCACAGTATTTTTGGTCAAAACTTAAATTACAAATATTTTCATTAATAATTGTGGCCATTTCCTCAGGAGGAAAATTCATGTCTTTATATAGCTGAAAGAATGACAAATAATAGACTGCTATAAATCCAGCCTTAGCTCCTTTTCCTTGAATATCACCAACTATTCCTTTCAAATGAGTCTCATTTTTTGCCAGATCATAAAAATCTCCGCAAATCACCAATTCAGAGGGTCTAAAAATTGTATCAATACTATAATTAGTATTACCCCAACTAAAATCATCAATTTTTGGTAAAAAGTTTGCCTGTATATCTCTAATAGCCTCTACCTGGGAAGCCTTTTGATCTTTTAATCTAATTTCCAAAGCAGCTTTTTGTAAAGCCATGGTTTTATCTAAAAGAATTTTATTATTTTCTAAGAGTTGAAGATTTAGGGCTATTAAACTCTCGCGATTCTGTTTCTCCGAATAATAAAAGAAAAAGACTGATAAAACGATTAAAATAAAAGTGGTAGTGCAAGCAAAATAATAAATAATAGAAAATGGCGATTCTAAACCGCTTATTACAAATTCATATTGCTCTGAAGCTAAATAAACAAGCATAGAAAACACAGTCACTCCAACAAGCGAAAACATTAGCTTCAAATCGTCAAAAAAAATAACCGGTAAAACACTTAAAGGAAAAAAAATCAAATAAGCACCACTAGAAAACCCAAGCAACGATGTGTAAACACCTACAATGACAAGTGATATTAATACAGTATAAATACGAGCCATATTGTTTTTTTTAAAATAATTTAATAGTAATATCACTGTATAGCTAATAACACAGGGTAAAACAATTAAAGAAGCTAAACTTTCACCAGAAAAATAAAAAATAGCAGAATATGGAAGTGCCGCTATCATCAATAATAAGGCTATAATATTTGTTAATCTGGTAATTTTTTTTTGATGAGAGCTTAAATGGGATGCCCCAAGATTAACTAAACGTTTAAAAATCTTAGTTACCACCATCTTCCTCTGAAGCAAGCCAATAGGTAGGGCCAAGAATACTCCAATTTTGTTTATGTCTATCTACTGAATTTGACCAAGCTGCTTTATTCTTTCTTATAATACCTTTCAACGGCGTATATTTTTCTGAAGCCTCTGCTTCAAGCATAAAGTATTCATCAAAACACTCAGAAATAGCTTCCGATTTCTTTAATAATTCGTGTACTGCGTACTGCATCATTTTTTCATTAGCTTCTGTAAAAATTATTTGATTTTTTAGAGCTGGATCAATACCATTCATCCTAATTGCATCTTCTATTTTTTCAGCGTCGCTAGATTTTCTGCATTTACTCGGATCTTTTTGAAATTTTTCTGGTGCAGCTAGCAGATATAAATTGCACAAATTTCTTCTCAACATTTTAGCAACATCAAGAAAAATCATAACAGAATTAGGATTTTTAAAGTCGTTAGCTCCACTATTAATATTTACCATATAAGCTGTATCAAGTGATTTCTGAACACTATTATTTTCGTCATCTGAAAGCCTATTATTTAGTCCATCCACAACATATCTATCCACTTTACGCCAAACAATATTGGCTAATGGATTTTGCTCTTCTCTAGCCTCTCTCTTATATCCAGTTAGATCGTTTGCTAGTCTTGCTAACTCACAATTTTTTATTACTAATTCAAAATAAGCTGAATGAGTATATAATTGATGTTTAATGTCTAGTTTCATAGCCTTATTAGATGAAGCTAAATCCAAAGTAGCTAGCCTAGAAATCTCATAAAAAAAAGCAACCATCATAGTGCTCATTCCTGCAATTACATTTTTAGCTTTTTCTTCAGGACTTATTCTATCAGATGCCATATGAGTATCAGCTTTATCAATAAGAGTACGAACAATATAGTTTCTTGCTTTTTCTTTTAAGTCTTTATCTTGAAAAAGATCCTCAATAGCTTCTATTAATTTATTTTTAGCTTCTATTGTAAAACTAATAATTGGTTTAATTGGTGCCTTTAATGTTAGGCATTTTATATCAATCATCTCAGTATCTATATCTTTATTATTTAGATTTAGTACAGCTCGTAGTTTATTTGCAGCTTCAGGATCACCATATTTATCAGTTAAATCTTCGATACCAAGAGTTGCATAAAGCGCCAAAGCAGACAATGTTGCAGTTTTTTCTCTGTACGATTTAATAATAGATATTTTACTAGGTTCTTTAGAATGAACTGCTAATAAATAATCCCAGTCCAACGAGGCCACACTCCTTAAATGAACCATCATCCATCTAGCAAGTCCCTCGCTTCGCTCTGAAAACCTTAATGACTCAGGATCTTTTTCAATTAACATCAACCGATGAAGTTCTCCCATCTCATTTCTATATACATCAACAACTTCTTGAAGCTTCGTAGGAAGAGGCCGAGTCCACAATTCTAAAAAAAATTCAGCTATACCTTTACGTTTAAAAATAACCGCATCACTCAGTCCAAACTTCTTAACTACTTCAGGGATTTTAGTATAATTTAAGTCTAATAATTTTAAAAAACAGTCATTCTTTTGAGCTTCTGTTAAATTAAGATCAAGGTTAATTTGAAAAAAATTGATTGCAATTTTTGCATTATCTATAATTTGATTTTGCTTTTCTTTAAACTTTACAGGATCTAAAACCTCTCTTTTTGAATCTATAATTTTAAGAACCTGTCTATCTATAGCTCTTGAAGAAGTCCACACTTTCTGAAAAATTTTAAGAAACTCTTTAATCTCAAAATTCTTATTTGCTGCTGTATGACTACTGTATGCTCTTCCGACAACAGGTAATACCATAGGTGAATATAAAGACAGAAATGTATCTGATGATAGTCTTGATGCTAGAATAGGATTAAAATAAGATTCAATTGTAGGTTTTATCTCATTTAATCCGCTCTTAACTAATTGTCTCCTAGCTACAACCGCCTGTCGTCGTATAACCATACCAGCTGCTCTTGCTAACGCACTTAACATTTATAACTCCTTTATTTTATCACTATTTTTATAAGAAATACTAATAAATAAATTTTAAAACACTTTTTTTCTGAGAAACTATAGTTTATATCAATTTTATTAAAAATCAAATGTAAATTTTAATTATTTGAATATTTTAGTAAAAAATAACACAGCCATCCCATAGCCTCTAAAACCCAGTAAAAAGATCAAAGAATTAAGTTCAAGTGAAGAAAAATTGGAAAAAAAATGCTAAAAAAGCTTATTTACCACCATCTTTTTCTTCAGTAAGTAAAAATGTAATAAAAAGATTTGACCAAGCATATTCATGATTTTGTATTGCTTTTTCCCAAGCCACCGAATTTTTTCTTGGAAGAGTCGCCAATCTTCTTGAGAAAAAGCCTGACTCAGCTATAATCCTACGAGACTTATCAATACATTTTGTAACAGCTCCAGAGTTAACTAGCAAATTTTCTATATATCGTTGCATCATCTGCTCTATACTTGTAAGGCGAATTATTTCTCGTTTCAAACTGGAATCGATACAGTTTATTTGAATAGTATCTTTTATTGCATTAAGCTTTTTTATATCTCTACAGATCTGTGGGTCATTAATAAATTTTTTTGATGCAGCATCTAAAAACACTACATTTAATTTTTGACGCAATTCAAGGCTAACTCTAAGGAGAAGTTGAACTGAATTTGGGTTGTCAAATCCAAAAAATGAGTTTGGAAACTCACTTTTAACTATATTATAAGCCGTATCAATCGCTACTTGAGCCGTATTATTTTGATATGGACTAAGATTATTCTGCATTGCTTCACAAACATGCTGATCAACTATTCTCCATACTTCATTACCAAGAGGGTTTACCTCATCTCTTCCTTCTCGTAAATACCCAGCAAGATCATTGGACAATCTTGATAATTCACAATTCTTTCTTTTTAAATGAGTGTAGGAAGCATCTTTAAATATAGTTCCATCATAGTCTAATTTGATTTTATATTTTTCTTCTAAAGCAATAACTGTTTGATGAGTGACTAATTCAAAGAAACTATAAAAAAAATCTATCATCATTGTGCTTAGACCTGCTTCATAATTACTTACGCTTTGAGAAGGAGTTATTCTATCTGTAGATACATGATTATCACTTTTAATCACAAGAGTATCTGAAACTAATTTTATTGCTTTATTTTTTAAATGGACGTCTGTAAAGAAATCTGTAATTAATTTTCTTAATATATCAACAGATTTTATAGTATAATCAAATAATGGAGAAAGAGATACAGGAAATGATTTGCAAATTATTTCAAGTGTAGAAGCCGAAACATTATTTTTTGAATCTAAATTTAAATATTTTTTCATCTGTTGAGCGCTCTCTGGATCGCCTAGGCGATCGGTAGTATCTTCAGGCCCGACTGAGGTATAGACAGCAGCCGCACAAATATATGCAGCAGATTTAATGCTTAAATTAATATCTCTTATGATTTCTGGATTATCTAAATGACACTCTCGTAAATAAATCAACTCTAATGACGTTACACTTTCCAAATGAACAACCATCCATTTCATCAGCCCTATATTTCGTAATAAAAAGCCTAAAGACTGAGGTATTTTAGATTGCAACATATCTCTATGAATTTTATCCATACTGCTTTTATAGATATCTATAATATTAGTAAGGTCTTCTGGTAGATCAAGAGTCCATAAGTTTAAATAAAATTTAAGCAGATCCTTGTGTTGAAATAAAGAATCATTTTTAAGATCCAATTCTTTGACCATTTTTGGAACAATCGTAAACTGGAAATCCAAGACTTTTAATAGCAATTCGTTCTTCTTAGTCTTATTTAGCTTAAGATCTGTATTTTCATCAAAAAAACCTTTAACTGTATTGACCGTTTTAAGAATTTTATCTTTTTTATTATTAAATTCATTCAGGTCTACATCTCTATTGGGATCAAGAATACTATGAATTTGTCTATTCACTTCTATAGATTCCCATAAACTATTGAATTCCGCAAAAAACCGCTGAATCGAAACAAAATTAACTGTTTCAGAATTTTTGCTATATTGCCTGTTTTGAGGATTTAAAGGAAACATAGCTAAATTTCCTAAAAATTGACTAATATGCGTTCTAACAGGAGCTTGCTTTTTGTTTATTCCGCTATTAACCTGTCTCCAAGCTACTCTTGTAGCCGAACTACCAGCTGCTCTTGCTAACGCACTTAACATTTATAACTCCTTTATTTTAGTACCATTTTTATATTAAAAAAATTACAGAAAAATAAAAATAATATTAATAAATAAATTTTAAAACACATTTTTCTGAAGTGCCTATAGTTTATATCAAATATATAGAAAATCAAATGTGATTTACATTATTTAATATATTTATAAAAAATTAACCTATAGTATAATACGAATATTATGAAATGATTTTTTTCCTAATTGTTAA